>NZ_CP028272.1 GCF_009914055.1 Mixta intestinalis | reverse complement strand
AGCTTACCATTCGTTATAAGTTCAGAGGAAAATGGCTGACCGTATCGCAGCTGGCTAAAGAGCTGAAAGTTTCAGTGCCTCACATTCGACGCAGGCTTAAAAAGTTCGGGGTCTTACCGGGTGATGATGTTACAACTGTGAATTTTGAGAAGACATCACGCTATAACCTCTACAGACTAAACGGAAAGTTAGTTAATCTGGGATTTCTGGCAGAGAAAAATCATGTTTCTGTAAATTTTTTAAGAATGAAATTCAAGGCGTTAGATGTGGTTCCGGGCGATGATATCTCAGGTTTAGAACTGTCTGATAAATATGCAGGTAAAATTGTTTACCGATTTAAATACCACGGCAGAGATATTAACCTCCAGGAGATAGCTCAGAAATTCGATATAAAAGTTACCCTGGCAAGAAAAAAAATCCATCGAATGGGGATTACTAATGGAGCCGATATTACTCACATTGACTTCTCTCCTGAAAGAAAAAGAAATAAATTTATACTCAACGGGAATGTTGTAACAGTAAAAGACCTGGCTGCATTACTGGACGTAACGACTGCTGTGATTTATGCGAAAATAAAGAAGCACAATATACTGCCTGGAGATGATGTTACTGAATTTTTTAATTCAAAAACTTTCTGAACCTTGCACTCATCTTAACGCCATACTTCATATGGCGTGCCACCGGCAGTTTGCGCCATTCCTGCCTGCCCTTCGAAACTGGTTGAGGTTAGTTTCTAACTATTGTTCCTACTTTGATTTTTCCCCGTCAGGCTCTTAAGCTGGCCTTAGCACGCCGGTAATCAGGGTCAGTTTTCATGCCTGGCCAGCATGTTTGACTGGTCAGGCAAAGGGTGGAAATCACGCCAGTCTGATAGCAGAGTCAAACCAGATCGTTTTCAGCCAGACTGATCACTTTCCACACGGCCCTGGTGTACCCGCTCCAGCCTGAACTGAGATGTTGGTCAGTTGATCCATCGCCTCCAGTCCCCCAGAGCCCTCCCCTTGCAGGATGAAACCCGGACATCACCACCAGTTAACTCCCGTCAGCCTCACTATTCAGCAGACAGTGGGTACGGTGTAACTGCATCAAAAGGTAAAACCGGATGCTGTCCATCTGAGGCGAAGATGGCTATGAGTTTACGCTGACATTCATTCAGGCAACCTGAATGGTTTATTATGATGTGGCTCCGGCATAAATAAACCATTTACCGGAGCTAAGGGGTATCACTCCTGAAGGTGCAATTCTTTCAGATTCGTTTCAAAGTAATCAACATAAATTCGCTCATTTTTGGGCTTCATTATCAACTGAATACCGTTAGGTACGGGCGGGCATGAGGCGCGGTAGGCGAAAATTTCATCCTGAATATTCCGGAGTGTATAACCCAGTTGCTCTTCTTCTGCCCTTCCGGAAATCCTGATGCCGGATAATTCCTTCTCAACGTACTTTTTCAGCTTCTCGCTTCTTTTCATACTGCTGCGATTATCCAGAAACTGAAGCAAGAAATAGCGGATGACCGGCAAAGTGAACACTACATAGAAAAGGATTTCATTCAGCCCGGATTTCATGGCGATGCCGTAAACAAGCATCGCGACAGGCGAGACAATGAAAGCTGAAAGATAAAACACGTGCAGCACCTCCCTGAGCGATTTGTCCCAGCCGAGGTTTTTTCCGTGGCACAGAAGCGCCATTACGGACTGCGGCGCATCATACACCTTACTGACGTACCACCCCTCATCGCCAAATCGCTTTCGTGCTTTTTCCGGACTGTCTCTGAAATATGCAGCTGCCCGGATGATCTCATCCCGGGAGATCTCCTCCACCTTCAGTTCATTGCGCCGGATGCCAAGTACCCGGCAGTCGTACATTTCCTGGATTGAGGCTGCCTTCCTGCGCAGTGCCGAAATGTGTCCGCTGATAGCAACGTTAAAGGTAAGCATTAGGAGTCCATACAACCCCAACAGCGAAGACAGCAGCTCTGAATCGACAAATCCCCGGCTTTGGTTGTATACGGTAACGAGCGAAAGCAGGAGTGGCACAATGATGCTGAAGAGAAAATTCAGCCTGTTCCAGTTTTTTACCCTGTCGTAGACACGGGCCTGCGCATACAGTAAATCCAGGTTTTCTCTGGTCGACTGGTTCGTGTAAATGGCATTCATGGTTCACCCACAGGCCGGAAACTGCGGTCCGAATACTTCACGCCACATACTGACAGCTTCCTGATGGTTCTGTTGCCGCTCAAAAATGCAGGCAACGGCAGCTTTATCTGCATCGAGGAAACATCTTTCAGATATTTTCAGACGATCCTCTGCCTCCAAGGTGTTAATGTCTCCCTGAATACCCTTCGGATCGTTCACGCCAAACAGAACGAACCCGCCAAGATAGCGGAAAAGCTTCTCCAGCTCCACTCTGACAAACTTTGAGCAAAAATTTTTGTTGCTGTAATAATTAAGGATTAGCGTTTCCAGAAGATAGGAACTCATTGAAGGCATCGTCGATCTCCGCTGCCAGTATTTAACGGCCCTGATTACATTGAGGACATTGCCCTGATTCTGAACATTAACAGCCGTGACCCTGTCCCTGTCGATCCGGGGATCAGTAAACTTCCAGTGTCCTTTACCATCCGGGATCAGATAATAGTTTCGTCCATATACATCATATCGGGTGCAAAAGCATGGCACGATATCAAAATTCCAGTCCCTGCTGACCAGCTTAAGCGTGACCGCCTCCTGGTTACGCCTTATTTCAGCCTGGGCATACTGGGCAATATTCTGCAGACGTCTTTTAAATGCATTCAAAATTTTAACGGAGCAGATGGTATTTGCACCGTCATGCCGGTACCGGTGGAGACGGGAATACGTTCCTGGTGAGATGATAATGATTTGGTTGCCCAGACTGAAGTATCGGGCATTATCACCGGATAAACCAAACATCAGGTCGATATCGTCAAGAGGCCTTATTTTTGTTCTTCTGGCAAACGATCCAAAAGCAATATGTATATCCGGATAACTGACAGGAAAAAGTCCGTCCTTTTCAAAATCATTCACCTTATAGATAAGCCAGTCCCGGCTGGCCCTTGCAACATCATTATCTTCTTTTCTGATATTTACTGTATCTTTCATCAATTCATTGAAGGCAGTCGTTACGGTAGTGGCCATAGTCAGTTCCGTGATTTTTTCTGATGAGGAAATGGCATCTGGTAATTACATTCTCCGGAGGAAACCACGCCAGCTGTCCGGATGGTAAAGGGAACCCAACCGGAATAAGTTGGCAGTAAAAGGCGGCGTACCGGACACATATTACGCAGTGGTTATCGGGTTAAGTATTTTAACCAAAAGCCCGGCAGAGTGATACCGGGTCCTGAATATGAACCGAAAAGCTGATACAGGCACGGTTTAAACTGACAGGGAAAAATAATTGTCTTCTCCGTATATCCCGGAAATATTACAGCAACAGCATATAATCTAACTGAAATTAATAATTAAAAATTAATAAGCAGGCAAAGCAGAAGCGTCAAACATGACAGAAATAAACCTGTTAACTGACCAGCTTTGCTTATATTCGCACGACATAAACCCACATTCTTGACAGGGAAAAAAATGGGGTGTAGCTTAATACTGTATATATATACAGTTATTTGTTTAATGTATTGTTTTAACTAAAAAAAGGAATTTTAATGTCTAAAGAACTTGGTGGATATGGGCCAACCGCCGGTGACTATATGGGCGGGACCGGTGGTAATCTGAACCAGCAGACCGGAAAAAGCAGCAGCGTAAACTGGGGGGGCGGATCAGGAAACGGCAATAGTGGTGGCCAACGCGATACTACCAGCAGTAGTTCGCTAAGCCAGCAGATTTCAGCCATTCAGCATGATCCGAAAATTAAACAGAAGTTGGTAGGTATTTTGTGTGCTGCAAGATTAATGAATCCCGCAGCGACAATGATCCTGAGGAGTATTTCTCCTTCAGGCATGATGGCAGTTACTATAGACGGAATTAACGCGGATTAGGCCAAAAAAGTTGGCCTGGTCGGTTTCATTATGGGGGTTGAAGCTCCTGGCCATATAGGGGCAGTTGGTGATATTGATACAGGCCATCCTCTTAATCAGTCAGGAGCAATTATTCCAGGAAGTGAAATAACCGTTGATAGCCTTGAATTCGTCCGGAGGGTATATCAAATATCTTTTATGATTTTTATGAAAGGGCGCTGGATTAATAGCAGGAGCCTGGCCTCCGGAAAAAATAAAAACTTTTCACTGGTTCAGGGAGGAATCTTGAATAAATCAGAGATGTTCAGTCTGGCTCATCACTTTGCCCGGGCATGCAAAGCAAAAAAAATTATAAGTTGTCTTTTTCGCGTGCGCTGAAAGTTTTACATGACAGAAAGAGTCGAAAAAACTGCGTGATACTTTTAAATCATGAATACTGATTTCGTTATATATCCGCGTTTCAGCTGACCGGGTGAGAAATCCGGCAGGGTTAAAGATATCTTATCGGGAACAATCCCAAATATATGAGCGGCGAAGCCATTTTTATTAAACAGGATAATACTGTATGTTAATGATGCCCGGTGGGTTTAATCAAATTTTGTCTGAAGATTATGTCGATAAAATCATTAGTATCCTGATGCTTTTTATTTACTGGTTAACTAATAAGTTTGATTTATAAATAATTGTTTCAGCTTTTCATTAAATCATTCAGGGCGCGTTATGCGTCAGGAAAAATAATTTACGTCTGGCTGCCTTTTATATGCTCATAAGCAGGGAAGGTAACTTTTTCACATGAAGACAGTTTATGAAAAAAACAGGAGGGGCAGATATGGAAAAACTATAAATAGCAACCGTAAGCGGTTTTGTGTTTTTTACTAAATATATAAGTGACTAATAATTTCTGAAATTTAAATAAGTAAGGATATATATTATGGCGAATGTTGCCTACTATGTAAATGGTGTACCCTATACCTCTGATGGTTCTGTTATTATTACGATAACGCATGGCCCACTTAAACCTGCGTCTAATCCTTCGGTTTTCGTCAACTGGCCGGGGATGAATCCCGTACCACGTGGTGCAGGTGCGATTGCTTATAATGCCAAAAAACTTTCCTTCCACGCATTATATTCCCTGCAGGAAGGAAGAAAAAAAATTGACCAGATACTGGAGCAGGCGCAAAAAAACGCCCCGAAGGAGGCCTCCAGGCTCAGGGATGAAGCTAATGCACTGATTAGTGCACTGAAAAGTAACGGGATGTTTTCCAATCCTGCACTCAGTTTTCTCATCAATGATTTACAGGATGCAGTGAATTCCCTGAAAATTAATATAGACCTGATGAATACATCGCAGCAGGCAGTAGTCAGCAAGCATGCAGATACTGAAAAGGCATTCCTGAATTTCATGACAAAATATAAGTTAAAAAACTTTATTGGTAAGCCTTACAATATGATTGACTTAGCAATTTCAACTACAGGGCCTTTTCTTATTAAACTATGGGAAAAAGAAGTTACGCCAAAGTTCAGTGCAGAAATCCAGGAAAAGAACCGGCTGGTTAATTATCTTGACCGCGTAAAAATTGCGTGGAACGACGTTATGTTAAAGAAAAAAAAGGTTGAGGACACAAAGAAAAAAGAAGAGGAAAAGAAAAAAGAGCAGGAAGCTGTCCAGGCCGCCATGAAAACCACAGCTAACTTCTATAAAGAGCTGACGGAAAAATTCGGTGACCGGTATGCAGATGCTGCCAGAGAGCTGGCAGAATCTGCAAAAGGAAAAAAATTAAAAAATGCTGAGGAGGCTCTGAAGGCATTTAATAAATACAATAATGAACTGAATAAAAAATTCGGCGCCAAAGATCGGGAGGCGATTACCAAAGCCCTGAGGGCCCTGGATCGTAACCAGATAGCCAGTAATCTGAAAAATTTCAGTAAAGCATTCGGCTACACGGGTAAGGCGATTGATTTTTATGATATTTTCATTGTTGAACTCCCGAAAGCTGTTGAATCGCAAAATTTCCGGCCTTTTTTTGTCAAGATGGAAACCTATGGAGCCGGAATGGCCGCAACGGCATTAACCGCATTCAGTTACAGTATTATGCTGGGTACGCCGTTAGGTATATTTGGGTATGTCTTAATGATGACGCTGGTCAGCGTTCTTGTTGATGAAAAACTGATGGAAAAAATTAACAAAGCCGTTGGGATCTAAAAATATATGCAAGGCTGTCAGACAGCCTTGCGTTTTCTTCTGAGGCCGATTATCAGATATATCAGACCAACCGGCAGAGCAATGACAAAGCACAACATGTAATACAGTACACAGATGGGGTTTTTGCCAACAGTGTCGACAAATAACCCCCTGTGCCAGAACTCCCGGCTGGTGAATTGCAGTGCCAGTTTCTCAAGGCCGGATTTGCTGAAGGGATAAAGTATCAGGCTGAGGACGGCGATGATTACACACAGTTCTGTGCTTAAATTAAAGCGCTCATGGAACCGGAACACGTAGTAAAGAGAAAGCAAAAAACAGGGTATGCCCCATAACTGACTTTTCCAGTAAACGCTTTTTGTCATGGCAGTTTCCTCGCCTCTTATTCCACAGTATCTCCGGAATTTATCACAGAAAAGGCATGCGTATCAGCTTCAGAGATCCCCGTAAATACAGCGCAGGCTTTCCAGCGTCTGATGCAGCTCGCCGCGTTCGCAGCGCGTCACAAAATCCCCGGCCAGCGCTGTAAACACCTCTTCTGACATAAACACCCGCAGCGCATCCAGTCCCAGGATCACCTCGCCGACCGCGGTCGCACGGGTCGAAAACATGGCGCCATGCCCCTGCCAGCCCTGCGGAATGATATCCGGATGGTGATGATAGACCGTCAGCAGGCGCAGCAGCTCAGCGAACTGCTCCCAGCCAAACGGCATGATAAACTCGCTGCCGGTCACGGTCAGGAACAGGCGGGGCGCCTCATACCAGCCTCCCGGACGTTCGCCCAGTCTTCAAGTACTAACCCCGGCACCCGCGCAAACTCCCTGACATTGTTCGTCACCAGAATCGCCCCTGCCGCAATGGCATGCCCGGCAATCGCCGTGTTGTTCGGGCCGATCGGCGTGCCGGCGAGGCGCAGCGCCACCTTAATCTCCGCGGTCGCATCCACCGCAGCGCGATCCCAGGGCAGGATGGCATCGAGGCGGGAGCAGAACGCGTCAACCAGCTGCATGTGGCGGGGCGAGGCCTTCGGGCCGGTAGCGCCGAAGCGCATCTCGGAGTAAGTGATGGCCGAGACCACAATACGGTGGCCGCGCAGCACCGCCTGCTCCAGGCGCGTCAGCACCGCTTCCGGCTGCTCGCGCATGATGAACGAGCAGATGTTCGTGTCGAGCATATAGATACTGTTCACAGGTTAACCCGTCCTTCGTCGCTGACAACATCCTCGCGCTCCGCCATAAAGTCCGGGTTTGCTTTTTCCATCTGCGCGAACGAGCCCCAGGTCGGCCGGACGGGACGCAGGATGATGCTGTCCCCTTCCCGGACGATCTCCAGCTCGCTCACCCCCTCAAAATCCAGATCGCGGGGTAAGCGGATGGCGCGGTTGTTGCCGTTTTTAAAAATGGATACGGTTCTCATATTTAACTCCCGAATAATTTGGATATGCTTGACATATCCGATATGAAGTCCATGCACCGGGTGTGCACATATGCTAAGTATAGGCAGATGTTCGGCATATGTATAGATAAAGCATATGCAGATGGTGAGTATATGCGTATGTCATACCTATGCAGATGCCAGGCATATGGATATGTCATGCCTATACTCTTTTACCTCTTTCTCCGCGCAGATCCGAAAAAAGGCAGAGCCGGATCTGCCGATCGTCGTCACCCGCCGCCCGGCCTCAGATGCTGTATATAGTGGTAATGGCAGCTGGTCATGCCACCACATGTTGTGGTTTCCGGTCAGATCGATAACCGGTCCTGCGCACCGGAAAAGGCCGCTTTGCTTATTCCGTGCGCTTGGTAAACTTCCGGAAAATTGTGAATACACTGAAAACCGGATCACTCCCGGACCGGCGTCCGGTAATTTCACAGCGTTACTTTTATCAGGGTAATAATGTGTACTTTCTCAGGTATGCATGCACTGCGGAGACAATTTTAATTTTTTACACCACCTGGTTCCCTCTTTTGCTGCAATGATTCATTATGTACTCATTGTGCCATCGAATTACGGAATTCAACGCCGGGAGGACCACGTGGCAAAAATACAGGCCAGAAACATCGAGGACGCGCTGCACGAGCGCATTGAGCAGGCGGCCATGAAAAATGACCGTTCAGTGGAGGCGGAGGTGCGCGTGGCGCTGCGGGAAAAATACATGACCCCGCCGAAAAGCAACGTCCCGCCTCCCTCGATGCGTGAGCGCTGGCAGCAGGAAACCGGCGAGCGCCTTCGCCAGCTGTTCGACAGGCTGACGGCAGATAACTGGTTCAGGACGCCAGGGCACCCTGACCGCGTCGGCGTACCCGAGCTGATCCGTCTGGCCAGACGGCTGGACGTCATGCCCGGACTCCTGATGGATATTCAGGAAGGGCACCAGCCGCTGACGCTTTCCCTGGCCGACGCGATCGCCGCAGAGTCTGACGCCAGCGCCGACTGGCTGCTCAGCGGCAGTGGCTCCCCGTTCCCCACCGTCAGCCTGGGCATGGATTATCACGACTTTTTCCTGCCTGACGGCGGTAACATCGCCCACGTTTTTGAATTTATCCGCATCAGCCGGGGACGTCACGCGGGCACCCTGCTCTGCCTGCGCATTCATCCGCAGACGCGGAGCATGGCCCTGGGCGCGGTGACCGCGGAATTTATGCTCTGCAACGACGGCACGGGCGGTACCGGGCACGGCAAACTGCTGGATTTTCTGCTGTTCCTGAAGACGCGCTGCGCCGGGCTGTCCATGAACGCGTTTGATTTTGTTCCCGACGATCCCGATTTTGATTTCTGGTCCGTTGTCGGCTGGCATCACCCTGTCTGGTTTCAGGACTTCCGCCGCCGCACGACTGCGGGCTGGCTCGCCCAGCTGCTGCGCGGGGAAGATCCGGACCGCTGGTTCCGGGGCTGGGAGCCGGACCTGGAGAAAATACGGGACACACCGTTCGGCGGCGACAACAGCGTATCCGGCTGAATTTTTAAAAACACAGAAACCAGATGAAAGCACCGATGATGAACCACAGACAGGAACGGGCGTGATGGCCACCGCCTGCAGCATCATGTGCAGGTACGGCATGAATATTTTCACCGCCGCCCAGCATATGGATATTAATGCTTACATGAAATCCGATCCGCGAATGCCGGGAACGCGGCTGCGCGGCTACCCGGGACAGTATGGCCAGCCCTCCGTCACCGCGCCGGTGATTAACCCACCGCTGAGGATCTGGCGGAGCGGAGCCAGCGGGCTGTGCAGCCTGACGAAAGGATTAAAAGGATGATAAACAGAATCAGGAGGATTGCGCGCGGATGTTGTGCGGTGGCCGCTTTATCTGGCGCGGCGTCTGATGCCGGGGCTGCAACACGGGAAGAGGTTCAGCGCCTCGATGCCGCCTACCCACCAGGCAGCGTCGTTGTATGCCGGGCCGATCTGCCGGGTGACGGCAGGGACCGCCTGCCGACCCGGCTGGAGAGCCGGGTAATCGTCGTGACCCGTACGGCAGACCAGACCGTTGGTCGTGGCACCGTCTCATGGATTACCGGGGGCCACACGAGCCCCGGCCTGACGCTCACGTTCACCGTCACGCAGAGAAAAAGTGAGTCCGGTTATTACTCGCGGATCGATCCCGCCAGCATGGTTGTTTCAATGCCGGGTGCAGGGCCGGAAGGCGAAAAACTCGTGCTCGATGGTATGCGCCAGCGCTTGCCGGCAGGTGAAGAATTTGCGCCTTTCTCACAGACAGAAATTACGGATTTTCCGTCTTATATTACCCGTAAACCGGGTGAACCGCCGATCTACTGTCACAAAGAAAAGCAGGAATGACCATGACGCTCCCGTCTTTCTTTCTGCCGCCGCCCGATTTACTCTCTTTTTCCCGTATCGCTGCGCCGAAAGCTCGGCGCTTGCTGGCACTGGCTGTGTTAAACGTTAACAGTACGAACAGTTTTTTACAGCGGAGAGTGAGATGGAGAATTCACAAGATGAAAACGGTGTGGCGACGGGGATGCCGGATGAGCCGGTTCCTGTCGTCGTTAAAGCTCGCTTGTGTGAGCCCACACGGCGGTCCGCGATATTAACACCAGAGGTACTGTGAGCTATGAGTTATCCTGCCCTTCCCGGCAATAATTCCCATAATGCGGCGCTGCCGGTGGCGTTAGACTACCCGGCAGCGCTGGCCCTGCGTCAGATGGCTTTGGCTCAGAACGAACTGCCGAAATACCTGCTGGCACCCGAAATCATTGCCTTGCTCCACTACGTGCCCGATCTGCACCGTAAAATGCTGCTGGCGACGTTGTGGAACACTGGTGCCCGTATTAATGAGGCGCTGGCGCTGACAAGAAGTGATTTTTCGCTGACACCGCCATACCCTTTCGTGCAGCTGGCCACCCTTAAGCAGCGCATCGAAAAAGCTGCCAGAACGGCTGGACGAGTGCCAGCCGGCAGTCAGACCCATCGTCTGGTGCCGCTATCCGACAATCAGTATGTCAACCAGCTGGAGATGATGGTGGCCACACTGAAGATTCCGCTGGAGCGGCGAAACAAGCGTACAGGAAGAACAGAAAAAGCGCGGATCTGGGAGATAACGGACCGTACTGTTCGCACCTGGCTGGGCGAGGCCGTGGATGCCGCAGCTGCAGATGGGGTGACGTTCTCAGTACCGGTGACGCCACACACGTTTCGTCACAGCTATGCCATGCACATGCTCTACGCAGGCATTCCTCTGAAGGTTTTGCAGAGTCTGATGGGACACAAGTCGATCAGCTCGACGGAGATCTACACGAAAGTGTTTGCGCTCGATGTCGCGGCGCGCCACAGAGTGCAGTTTCATATGCCGGAAACCGATGCTGTCGCCATACTTAAAAAAGTATGACGCTGTCAGGTATCTGTCTGCCCATGCCATGTTTTGAAAAAAATAAACAGGGACTGTGATGTTCTGGAAATTTAACCGGGAAAACACCGCCGCGATTAGCAATAAAAAACATTTTGACCACCTGCTTTCAGTCGCGGCATCTTTGCCGGTAACTGCGTTACCTGATTTCATACGGGCAGTAGTTCGCCCGCTGCAGAGTGAGTTTCTTCTTGCGGTTGCAGAAGAAGGCTCTGATGCCCGCCCTGACATGACACCAGGAGAGTTCTTTTTCTGTGATATTGGGCGGGTTCAGGACTATGCATTTATGAAGGCACATGAGCTTAATCCTGATGATTACCCACTCTCTCTGGCCTGCGATATGGTTCTTCCGTGGCCTTGGAGTCTGTCACGTTTTATTGATAATGTATCCAGTATAGGCTTAAACAAAGGAAGGCCCTGGAAGCAGGATCATTCTAACCATTATGTCGAACTGTGGCTTCCATGGCGTATTGGTTTTGTGATGGGAGGAAATCATTCGATCGCTGCGGGCATACTTGCCGGAGAAGGAACACTTATACCCAAACATGTGTGGGACATGAATTATCTGCTTGAGCGGATAAGCACTGACGGTGTTCACTGGTTTGTTGACAACATAAAAACAGAGGCGGTCAGATCTTGGCGATCCGCAGCGGTCTTTGAAACGGGACGATTTATGAATAAGGGAAACAGCAAGACGCAACGCTGACAGAAAATCAGGCCATCTGACATGGTGCGCCCTGGTAACGTCAGCGCAGAAATGGCTGACATGCTGAATAGTTTCTGGCGTCTGAGCAAATGATCTGTTCTGGCAGAAAGGCTGTAATACTGAAAGCAGGGGTGATGACGCTAGTTTAATCGCAGTAGCTGACAGGCGGAGCCTGAATGGGATACTTCCCGGCCACACCAGTTTACGCTGATGGCCCGGCTGAGGAGTCGGGAAATGGTGTTCAGTGGCGGATTTGCGCCAGTTCGTCTTCAGTCAGACCGGTCATTTTCATGACAGTAGTGCGGTCAATGCCGTTCTGGAGCATGGTACGTGCGATTTTAATAGTGGCTTCGCGCTCGCCTTCTGAACGGCCTTCCTGTCTGCCAAGCTGGATACCTTTCTCTATACCCTTCTGCTCGAGTTGTTGTGCGATGGTCATAAGTACGTCTCCGTGTTGCGGCACACGCTGTGCCAGTTCGCGTACAAAGGCTTCGGCGTCAGATGTTTCGCCTGCCTGTACAATATAGTGTACCAGCGATATCACCTGCGATGAAGACAAGTAGCCGGCCAGCAAAATAGGCGCAAGCCTGTCCACCAGTTCTGCCAGATCCCGCTGATGAATATGTTTCTGCAGCAGTGTCAGCGCCGCCATGCTGCGATGGTCAGCTATTTCCTCATCCGGAATAACAGTCACATCAACGAGTGGAAAAACACCGCTGTAGAGTCTGCCTGCCAGTTCCGGATTGTCAAACTCATCCAGCCACCGGGTAGAGTAAGGATACGGGCTGCGCTTACCGGTATAGAACAGCACCGGTATTACCAGTGGCAGCATCTTATGACCAGTATCAAGATGACGCTGCATGGCTGCCACCGCATAGCGGATCAGGCGAAATGCCATATGTCTGTCCGGCGTTGACTGGTGCTCGATTAGCACATGAATGTATCCGTCGCCGGCTGATGTCTTCAGGCTGTAAAGCACGTCGCTAAAATACTGACGAAGGTCATCCTCGACGAAAGAACCAGATTCCAGCTTCAGTGTGCTGAGATCGCAGATGGCACGCAGATCTGCAGGCAGGTGTATTTCCATGAAATCGCGTGCAATATCCGGCTGTGTCAGAAACTGCCGGAACGTAGCATCATGGGGAGTCGGTGAGCTGCTTTTCTTCTTCATTGACTCAGAACCTAAAAATGACCCCTGTACGGTATCACATCCCTTAAATCCTAAATCCTGTTTCGTCCCTGCTCAATGAATATAGAGCTTTTCCTTTCGAAAACTGGTCTGATGCATTATTACCCACTGTTAAAACCTGAGCCTAATCACTGATTACGTACAAAATTTATCTGCCTGTCATTAAAATATTGTACGTAGCTTCTTATGGTGTACCATGACGCTGTGGTTACACTATCACCGTTGTTCAGGGATTTAGCTTCAGGAGAATTTTAATGAAACGTGATTACGGCGGCGTCGGTACGATAGCTTTAAGGGCCAGCACATTGCTTAAAGAAATGAGCCGGGATATTGAAGAACAGCGTAAAGAATTTAATCTCACCGAATATCATCAAACGTATACCCGCAACGCTGTGGCGAAACTGCCCAAACTGAGTCGTCGCATCGTTGAGCAGGCCATCAAAGAGATGGAGGAAAGTGGATATGAGTTCAATAAAAAACAGGTGGGCAATGTCGAGCAGTACGCGCTGACTATCCAAAATGTCATTGATATTTATGCTCACCGTGGCATTCCGAAATACCGCGATATCCACAAAGAGCCGTACACCATTTTTGTCGTAAACCTCAAAGGAGGCGTTTCAAAAACAGTCAGCACAGTCACGCTGGCGCACGCACTGCGAGTACATCAGGATTTGTTGCGCCACGATTTACGCATCCTTGTTATCGATCTCGATCCGCAGGCTTCGAGCACGATGTTCCTGGACCATACACGCAGCATCGGGGCGGTTCTTGAAACGGCTGCTCAGGCGATGTTGAACGATCTGGATGCGGAAACCCTGCGTGAAACGGTTATTCGTCCGACAATCATTCCCGGAGTGGATGTTATTCCTGCCTCTATCGATGATGGATTTGTGGCCAGCCAGTGGGAATCACTTGTCGCTGAGTATCTGCCGGGAATGAAGCCCTCTGAAGTCCTGAGAAAAAAAATCATTGATCGTGTTGCCAGTGATTATGACTTTATTTTCATTGATACCGGACCACATCTCGATCCTTTCCTGCTGAACGGACTGGCTGCCAGTGATCTTCTGCTGACTCCCACTCCGCCAGCGCAGGTTGATTTCCATTCAACACTGAAATACCTGACCCGTTTGCCTGAAATGCTGGAACGTCTGGAAGAGGAAGGCATTGAACCGCAATTGAAGGCTAATATTGGATTTATGTCAAAAATGACTGGTAAACGCGATCATGAGACATCACACAGCCTGGCGCGGGAAGTTTACGCCAGCAGCATTCTTGACTCGTCTCTGCCTCGTCTGGATGGTTTTGAACGCTGTGGTGAATCATTTGACACTATCATTAGCGCTAACCCGATGTCCTATCCAGGCAGCGCTGAAGCTCTCAAGAAAGCGCGTACTGAAGCCGAGCGTTTCACTAAAGCCGTTTTCGATCGTATTGAATTCATCAGGGGAACGGCAGAATGAAAAAGGTTTTAGCCCGTGGCCGAACGCTGGGAAACAGCAGTTCTGAATTTGCGCGCATGCTTGAAAGCGACGGAAGCTACAAAACGTTTACGCTGAAATCAGGCAGGCAGGCGAAATTTGTCAGTACCGTGATCTTAAGCGGTGATATTGAGCGCCAGACCTACGTTGATCCCACAGTGAACGGGCGTGATCAGACTATGTTGACGCCTGAATCTGTCAGCGACATCAGTCGTACAATCAAACTTCAGCAGTTTTTCCCGGCTATTGGCCGTGAGATAAATGGCCGAATCGAAATACTCGATGGAACCCGTCGTCGGGCTGCCTGCATTTTTAATCAGGTTAAATTTGAAGTTCTCGTTACGAAAGATGACATAGATCTGGCCGACGCACGTCAGCTGGCCAAGGACATTCAGACGGCCCGGGAACACAGTCTGCGTGAGCTCGGAAAACGCTTCGAAGTGATGTACGGTAACGGCATGACAAAAGAGGAAATCGCGCAGGCAGAAAATATTTCTCCGGCCAAAGTAACCCGTGCGTTTCAGGCTGCCTCGGTTCCTGATGAAATGATTGCCGTTTTCCCGGTAATCAACGATATTTCCCTGGCAGACTATCAGTTTCTGCTTCAACTGTCAGAGGACTCAAAGAAAAAGCAGGTGCCGGTGGTCGATCTGATGACCAAAGTTCGCCAGCGACTCAGCGAACTGCCTGAACATATGCAAGTCGATAAGGCTAAAATTTTGGCTATATTCCGGACAGAGTGTAAGGGACTCAAAGCTCCGCCTGCTAAAACAGTGGAAACTGAAAAGCTGGGCGCTTTCTCTGGCCATAACCAGTTTGCCCGTAAGAAAACGAATTCCCAGAAACGGCTCGTCATTTATGAGTTTTCCCGTTTGCCTGCTGAGATACAGGCTGAAATCGATGAAGCGATCAAAAAAATAGTCGAAAAGACGTCCCTCTGAAGCTGTGCCGGAAACATAAAAGGATGCCATTGGACATCCTTTTCACTTAAAAATTACCAGGCCAATTTCACATGTAATTCATTGAATAAGGCGGTTATTTTTCTTTTCTTTCATACTGAAATTACCACGATTAACGTACCTCATCAGCGCTTTTACGCCTGGTTACCGGTTGTCCTGCAGCCGTGTTTTAATACGGCTCCACAGGAAAGTAATTTTTACCGCTTATGACGGAACGTGAAATTGCTTACGTCTGATTACCACAGCCCTTTACTCAGTTTTATCCTTTGCCTTAATCTGCATAACCGTGCTGTTTGAAGGCTAGCAAATGCAGGCTGAAAGGTATCTGAATATCTACAAATCACACGTTATTCAATGCGGGGTTGTCCGCTGTTCCTGAAGACGTCGCGCAGCACCTGATGCGTTTATATATTTCTGAGCTGAAACTTTTCATGCTTAAGTGAACAGGACTGACGCTGTTATCAGCCTCATCAGCTTTATTCTCAGCAATCAATTCTGCTCATCTGAAGGTATGGTCAGAGCATGCTTTTTAAGTAGATCTTCGATTGCCTCGTCTAACAAACGGCTCTTGGGAATGCGGCTTTTACGCGACAACTCATCGAACAGAGGTACAAGTCTATTATCCAGTGATGAAGTAAAACGTTTACGATTTTTCAGATATGGCTCAGCCATAGGTTGCCTGTCCTGTTACTGTCAAACCGTTAGTGTATGGCGCACAAAAATAGAATAAAGTGGTTGCACATAGGCACTATATAATGATTATATGATGCTTGGTTATTCGTCCAAACCAGGGAAATTAAAGCCGCCATCAAGAGCGGCTTCTTTGCCTGTCAAATCATCCTCAAATTCATCCCTGTTGATGTGTCACATCATTTAAGATAAGTTCTGGTTATAATCGTAAAATAGGGTGGTTCATGGAAGATTCAGATACTCTTAAGTCCGTAATGCGCCTGTCTGGTATTCAGAAGGACATATTATTTGTTTTATACGGATTCAGTGAACATCAGGCGGGTCCAGTGCCTGCGATATGGCTTCTGGATATCCTCAACAAAAATCGCCAGCAGGTAGTGGCCGATACAAATTTTCGTCGTTCATGCCATACGCTGGTTAAGCACGGATTACTCTGTAAGTTCCGCAATCAAAAGTCGCTCCATCTCGCGTTCAGCCTGACACCTTTGGGCCTGATAACTGCAGGAAAAATATATAAGGAACGGATGAGCACGATTCAGGAAGAGGGGTGAGCCTGAATCCGGAAGGAGGCATCAGCTTGCCTGATGGCTTATTCCGGATTGGACAAGTCCGGCACGGGCCGGACGCGTCAGCTGTCAGGAAGAGGGCATGGTAACAATAACTAACCACACCGATAAACATTACCAATGATCAGTTTTAATGAGCATTTAAAACTTTTAGCGAGCGCTATGAACTTAACCAGGCGGGATATCGCAGAGATCGTTGAGTTGGGAGGCGTGAGTGTTTCTAAAAGCCGTGCAGATATGTGGATGAGAAACCCTGCTTCAACAAAGATTAATGTAAGGGGCACTCGATCGTCACTTTACAGGGAGATGACGGAAGAAGAATTCACTGCGTTTTGTGCAGGACTAAAGCCCTGGCTGAATGAGCTCCGCTAATTCACCATTCCACTAAGGACACCGGTCATGGCAGTTAGTCATATAATATTGCCGGACGATACGGTGCAGAACATTTTCAAATAAAGGAAAAAGTACGTATGTCCAGCATATATATCGTAGGTGATGGCTTTCAATAATACAATATGACAAAAGCTGCATATCCTGTTATGCCTGTAAATTTAATAATCCAAATGGTAAGGATAAATCATGGTCAGCATAAAGATGTGATTTTTTTGAAAATCTTTTAAAATCATTGGCTTACATTGATTTAATATGATACATCACAAGAGCCAAATTACTTTAAGGCAACATAATACATACGATTTTATATAGCTTAGAAAGCTATATAAAAAGAATTTGAAAGATAGCAGTACCGAATTTTAGTAATCCATGTATTTTTTAAAAAAACCGTGATTATTAGTGTGTTAAACCAATTCGGTACGAATTTTAAATTTACTGAAAATACATCAATCCCCCGTCGCTCGACATATCCCATACAGATGTGGGAAAGACATCAACATCAGGAGCGGGACACATGCCTGGCCGATGTGGGAAACACATCAACATCAGCACCGGGACACATGCCTGCCAGATGTGGGAAACACATCAACATCAGGAGCGGGCACATGTCTGTCAGATGTGGGAAATACGTCAACTTTACGAGTTGAACACAATTCTCACGGGTATGGGAAACACATCAACTTTTCAGGCTGGATTCAGTTAACCCGGGTATGGGAAACACATCAACATCATGTCGAGGCCGGTATAAGTACCTTCCACAGAAGCGCGGCCCCGGCTGTTGGTCAGGTGGCCGGGCTTTTTGTTCGGCTGCGTGATGATATTTCTGTCCAACCATGTGGGAAACAGGTCAAGTCTGAAACCGGCTGTGTGGGAAACAGGTCAAGTTCGGGCAAACTGCAGAGCCAGGGAAGCGCCATATCAGGTCAGGTTGATGTTCTAATATGGGAAAAAGGTCAACTTAATGGAGCACTGTGCACAGGGCTGTTATTTTCCAAGAGGCTTGTCCATGACAGAAAAAAGAATTCTCCCGTCTTCCTCAATCCGGTAACTTACCTTAAGAGGTGTTTTTTCGTTGATCTTCTTGATGGCGGGCTCCAGAAATGTGCGCTTCATTTCAGCCTTGTTATGACGCTGTGACGCTGGCAGAACAAAGCGTTCACAGAGCCAGTCATGAGAGGTAATCCATGTGCCGGTGCTGCGAAACTGGCACAGGCTTTCGTATAAACGTATAACCCGCACACTGTTAAGCTGGCCACAATCGTACAGAGAATAGGTAGTGAACTGAGATGAAAGTCCGACAAGGAAAGGCATCACCTTATAGTTGAATTCGATCTGCCAGACCCCGCGCCCCTTTTTCAGACCCGCCTCCGAAAGCCACGGTCGCTCAATCTGCTCAAATTCCCCTTCACGCGGATAAAAAACCACTACCGACTGACCAAGTGCTTTGACGCCAGCCCGGACATCCCTGCTGGCTACCGCAGTAGCAACGTTGAAATATTTTACGTAGTCCGAGACGCTGACATTAAACAGTGGCAGGACGTCATCGTCCATATCTTCAACATTGTCACGAAAATAGGCCTGCAGCAGGCACAGCCAGAGTACACGTTTTGCCTGAAGGGGCAGGTAATACGCAGCCTCAGTTAATTCGTTCGACTGTTTAATGTTCGCTTTTTTCTTATACGTGCGTAAAACAGTTGATGGAATTCCCTTCATTTCCGTTCCGGTACCTGTGGGCAGAAAAATATTCGCCCATAATGGCAGACTGACTGTAAAAATCAACGGAAAGTCGGGTTTATCCACAGGTGGATAAACTGCCCACGAAGTTGATGTCTTTCCCATATCAACTTGACGTATTACCCATAAGAAGTGATCGGATTCCCACAATGAGTTGATTATTTTCCCACATTGAATGAACCTGTTTCCCATAATGACCCGGCTGAAAAGCACGCCACATGCGGGCTGGCACAGGCTTAAAAGGATAAAAAGCTAAAAAGAAAGTAAAAAGGTATTAAAAAATGGAAGGGGGATAAGTGGACAAACCGGACTCTGCAAATGACTACCGCCCTCGCTTCGCTCGGTTGGTCAACGGCGGCACCGGCCTCAGAACAAGTTCTGAGACCTCCCGCCGTTCTCTCTTCACAGACGTGCTACAGGTAACTCGTCCCACCGGGTTGTGTAACCTGGAGAAAGCAGCTGGCGTTTCATCTGCCACTCAGGAGAAATACCCTGTCCTGCAAACCATACCGAACCACGTCCGTTCAGATTGATTGCATCGATAACCGACATCAGCTGTGCACTGTTTGCCTGCGGCTGATAGTCATCAAACAACTGCAACTGAGCGGCAGGATCAGTTATGAAGTCGCCCAGCATAACGCCCGCTTTCGCATAACGGTATCCGGGACGCCAGATACGATCGAGGCTCCTGGCCGCAGCGCCAATAATATCGCGTGTGTCCTGTGACGCCAGGACCAGACGCTCGCTGGCGACATTTGCATAGAACGGATCATCACCAAATGATGCAGTTTTAATAAAAACGGCAATATTTAGACAATACTGCCTTTCAGAGCGCAGTTTTTCAGCAGCTCTTTCAGCGAAACGACAAACAGCCTGCCTGACTGACTCATATGACTCCGTTCTGGTACCGAATGAACGACTGCAAACGATCTGCTGTTTTGGAACTGGCGCATCAGCCAGACTGATACATGATTCTCCCCGCAGTTCCCTGACCGTTCGCTCAAGAACAACGCCGAAATGTTTACGTATAAACCGGGTATCAGCGCCTGAAAGCTCGAGAGCAGTTGATATGCCCATCCGGGCCAGTTTCTTACTGATCCGCTGACCACAGCCCCAGATCTCTTCCACCGGCTGCAGGGAGAGTAATTTTTCAGTCCGGCGCGGGTTTCCGGGTTCAAGCGCCAGAATGCCATTAAACTGGGGCCAACGTTTTGTCGCCCACTGGGCGGATTTTGCCAGCGTTTTGGTTGGTCCCATTCCAACTCCAACCGTCAGGCCTGTATGGCTCTTTACGGTATGACGTACCTGGCGACCAAAATCTTCACAGGGTAAACAGTTACTGATGCCACCGACGTCCAGAAAACATTCGTCAATGCTGTAAATTTCGGTTCGTGGTGCGAGCGACTCCAGTATCTGCATCACCCGGCACGACATGCTGGCATATAACGCATAGTTGCTCGAGAAACAGTGAATTTTTTCAGGAAAGGATTTTGCGCGCAGCTGAAACCAGGGTTCGCCCATTTTTACACCGAGGCGTCTGGCCAGCGCGCTCCGGGCAATTACGCAGCCGTCATTGTTACTGAGCACCACAATGGCCTTGTCCCGGAGATCGGGACGAAACACCTGTTCACATGAGGCATAGAAGCTGTTTACGTCCGCAAGTGCAAACATGGCTATTTACGTGTCGAATGGATGAAATGCGTGACCACACCAAAAATCTCAAGCGTATCTGGTTCCGGATAGATGGGACTGTATGCCGGATTCATCGGAAACAATGCTATACGTGGCCGCAAATGCAACGTCTTGACAGTAAACTCGCCATTCAAAGCGGCAATAACAATATCCCTGTGCTGTGGTGTTAAAGCCCTGTCTACCACCAGTAAATCACCATCGCTGAGCCCCGCATCCGTCATGCTGTCACCGGCAGCACGTAAGAAATAGGTGCTGGTTGGATGACGTATGCAGTAACTGTTTAAATCCAGCTCCGCCTCAACATAGTCCTGTGCAGGTGAAGGAAAACCTGCCGGGACCCTGCTTGCAAAAAGTGGTAAAGGTAAAACAGAAGGGCTGGAGATAAAAGTACACATCATCCGTCTGTTCATAACTGCGACTCACATTATACTGTTGTTTTGTACAGTATAATGACTACGATAATTATATCAAATAGTGCCGTTTCGTTTGTTTAACCGGCAAGCGGGTCAGACAGGTCTGTCTGAGTTCAGTCTTCATTCTTCCCATAGTTTTCCCAAATTTTTCCCTCATATGGTTCTGATATGTGTATTGAATGAGAAATTGTTTTGATATATCATCCATTTGTCTCTAATTTTTCCCATAAACGTACAAAATCCGGGAAGGAACACCTTATGGATAATCTGAAGATTTTTATTGATGACGGCTCCACCAACATCAAGATGATGTGGAGAGATGAGGAAGACGTTAAGCAACATATCAGCCCTAACAGTTTTAAACGAGAATGGTCCGTCGCCTTCAGCGGTCAACCTGTTTATAACTACACATTTAATGGTGAAAACTATTCTTTTGATCCCATCGCTGCCGATGCGGTAACCACAACAAATATTGCGTGGCAATACAGCGATGTTAATGTGGTGGCGATTCACCATGCTCTGCTTGGTACCGGTATGGCACCGACAGATGTGGATATTACAGTTACACTGCCCCTTACCGAATTTTATGACCGTAATAATCAACCTGATAACTCTAATATTGAACGCAAAAAGAAAAGCCTCATGCGCGAAATATTATTGAACGGTGGGAAGACATTCCGTATTTGCAGCGTTTCTGTCATGCCGGAATCCATACCAGCCGGGTATGACGTTCTGCGGCACCTTGACCCACTGGAATCCCTGCTCATTATCGATTTAGGTGGTACAACACTGGATATTTCGCAGGTCCGGGGAAAAATGTCCGGAATAACACGGATATATGGAGATGCCACTATTGGCGTTTCATTGATGACGTCAGCGGTACGGGATGCGCTTCGCGCTGCAAGAACACAGGGAAGTAGTTATCTTGCCGATGATATTATTATCCACAGAAATGATGATAATTACCTCCGCAGTCGAATTAATGATACCAGCCGAATTGATTTGGTTAAAGAAACGATTGCTGAAACAGAACAGCGTCTGGTCCAGCGTGTACTGAATGCCATAGACTCATTTGCCGGATATACACACGTAATGGTAATAGGTGGCGGAGCCGAAATCATTGCTGATGCAGTCAAAAAACATTGTGGCATACGGTCAGAAAGATTCTATAAAACAATGACATCGCAATATGATCTGGTAAACGGTATGTACGCCATTGGGTAACTGAAATGTCAACTATTCGCCGTAAAATTTTATTTAACCTGAATCCTGAAAATAATCCGGCAGACAGGTATGTTTGTGAATGTCTTGCCAGAATTGCTCAGGGTGACCGCGGAAGAATGAATCGCGCTGCTTTGCTCAGCGGTTTCGCATTACAACGTATTGATCCACGCCTGCCACATATTCTGGCTGAATTACTGACCAGTAATACTACTGTTGATGAAATACTGCAGGTGATACGCGCTGTATTACCTTCAGAAAAGTCCAGGGAAATTAGCCAGAGTTCCGGTAAGACTGAACCGGATGAACCTGCCGGGGATATAACAAGAAAAAATGCTCTGAATATATTTGGACAAAAATGAGCAATAAATATGGATTCGGTTAGGCCGTTCCAGTTCGGTAAATTAATCAGACGGGCATAGCCCGTCACCACTATTTACCGCGAAACAGTGCTGCCCCTGTAATGGTTGTGACGCGCAATAAACGCGCCGCAGGTCTGCGACCTGCCCGATAAAAAAGCAGGGCACCTGGCTGCGTCCTGCGCATTCTCTGTTTTAGGCCTGTTATGGTGGAAATGCCTGTAATCCGGACTTACAGCGTCCGTAGCCGGACGCACCGCATGTCGCGCCGTTACCTGCGCTCCGTTCAGTCGGCAATGCCGACTGTAAAGCTTGGGACGCCAGGGACGCCTGGCTCCAGCTGTTTATCTGTGATCAGGGCTTAATACCTTTGCTCATAAAAACGAGCGGGAACCTCTGAGCAGACCTGGCTGGCTTCCCGCAACCCAAAAAGATCAGGCGTAGCTGGAGACAGTTCTCACCAGACAGAGCCCGTTTGTGGTCAGTTGGCACTACTGCGGGGCAACAACTTCGACAACACCCGGTCGGAGAATCAACCGGCAGGACGATTAAGGCTCATCTGCGACGTGGCCACTGGCATGGTTACTGGACTGGTTCACGCAACAGCTAACAAAAATTTGTATACAGGTGGATCTCCCCCCTGGTGGCCGGAAGCTGAAAACAGCATATAACCTGTAAGACCGAAATTTTCAGGCCCGGACCGCACTGCGGACCGGGCCTGAACTGAAAAAGTGGTTTACTGGCAAAAACAGGATCATCTGCTGAAAATGCAGAAGGAGGAAAGAAAAACACAATATATAGAGTGTGATTATTCAAAATGAACAATATGTTGATTATCCACAGATTCAGGGGATAAGTGCGGGATAACCCGGGAGAACCTTTAATTAAAGGATAATTAAGCATTCTGCAAAACTTAGATTAAAAAATTATACCATAATCATATTATTAGAAAAGTAGCGGGTCAGTTAATAACGAATATTAGCTATGTAAGGTCAATGTCGGGCAACCCGACGAAACAGATGTGAGATAAAACAGGTAGGCATGTGTAATATTACCGCCAGTAAACGCAGAAGCAGCCCGTAAAATAATAAAGTTTATGTGCATATATTGATTAATGTGGAATTTATAAGATATACTGCATTAAGTTTTGATAACCGTTCGTACAGAGATGATGCTTATTTAATACAGCAGAAATATTTACATGCCGCAAAAAAAATGGAGATATATAAATGACTGACATGGAAGCTAATGGAAACCGGTTCTGGACTACAAATGTGATTATATTTGCAGTTTTACAGTTCATATTTTACATGACCGCTTTTTTTATATTATATAAAACCAGCGGAAATTTCCCCGGCATTTTCTGGCGAGTAAACCTGTTAATAGCTCTGGCAGCAGCTGCGTACACTTCAGTAGTCCCGGTCCGGGTCAGAAAATATTCAGAAAAAATCCTGAATGGCAAAGGCATAAATATGGGGTATTGTTGTGTTGTGCTTCCGGTAATGTATTTGCTTATTAAATGTTTGCTGTTTGCATACTTTAAATGGGAACTTGAAGTTACAAATAAATTAATTGGAGGATTTTGCAGGACATATATGCTTTTAGCACCATTTACCGGATTTTTCATAATAAAGTATTATAAGGATTTAAAATAATATAAAATTTAAATTATTCAGGTATTTTTTTTCATAGCAAATTATGTCGATGGAAAAATACATTAAAGACCGAATAAAATAAATTATCCGATCCAGACCGTGAAAGGACATCTTATCCGGTCTGCCATCATTTTCTGTTTGCCATTGTTTCTGCATCTGTTATCTGGTCACTTAATCTTTACTCTCTTTGCCACCCCGGGCGACTTCCCTGCGGGAACCGGGGCTGTCATGCTGCGCACTGAGCCAGCTTCGCTGTCTCCGCCCGGCCCCTGCGGGGCAGCGGGTTTCCATCCCCTGTCGCAACGTCAACACCGGCTTACAGCGTCCGTAACCGGACGCGCCGTTACCGCAACATCAGGGCTTGCAGCCTCCGTTCCGGATGCGCCGCCCCTTTTACGCGCCGTATCCTGCGCTTTCTGCACCCCGGCAAACTGACGCCGGGCTGTAAGGCGCAACGCCGTTTCGCGCCCGCGCTTTCCGTCGTTGCGGCGGGTTCCTGCTCATTCCTTGCCTGGTTTTTTCACCCTTTTGAGTCCTTTCGCCGGGGCTGAGACAAGCACAGTCGCTGTCAGCTGTCCAGGGTAAATGGCACGCGGTAAACCGCGCCCTGGACATCCGCCATCGCCCGCGCTGGTTTACGCCCTTGCGGCGAACGGCTCTCAAACGGGTGAAGGTAACAATCAGCGGGCGCGTTCAGCAGGTCCCCGCAAAACGTCAAAACCGCGGCCCCGGCAACTCAACGGGTGATGGTTTTTAAAAGCAAAACAACCGGAAGGAGATTCATCATGATGCCTGACGGCACATTCACCCGCGAACAGGCTGAAGCGGTCGCAGCGCAGTATCAGGATGTCGCGATTGAAGACGATCAGGGGACGCACTTTCGCCTGGTGGTTCGTCAGAACGGCGAAATGGTGTGGCGGTTATGGAATTTTAAGCCGGGTGGTGAGTACCTGATGAACCGTTATATCCAGGACTATGGCATCCGTAAACAGCAGCAAAAAGGTGCCCTGCCGGAGCTGTAACTCCGCAGGGCCGGACAATCATCAATATCCAGTGAGGTATCAACTATGTCAGTAACCGAGTCTAAAGCAAAAATCCCCGCGAAAACCAGCAAAAAAGCAGTTAAACCTGCCGAAGCCGCAGCCCTTAAGGCGGCGCTTGAGGCCACTCAGATTGAAATGGTGCCGCTGTCGGCGCTCGTCAAATCCCCGCTGAACGTCCGTATTATTCCGTACCCGGCTGAGAGTGTCAGGGAAATGGCAGACTCCATTCTCGCGATCGGCCTGATCCAGAATCTGGTGGTTCACTCGCTGCCTGATGACCTGTCAGGCGTTGCAGCGGGCGGTCGTCGTCTTGCTGCCCTGCAACTGTGCTCAGTGAACAGCGCATCGATGCCGGGTATCTCGTTGTCGTCAAGCGCGTCAGTGACGACCTGGCTGTGGTCGCCTCAATGGTGGAGAACAACCAGAGGGCGGCAATGCATCCGGCAGAACAAATCAGCGGGTTCCGCACGTTGTCTGAGCAGGGTAAGACCCCGGCGCAGATTGGTGACCTGCTGGGGGACGGCTCGCGCCACGTCCGGCGCATGCTGAAGCTGGCGAACCTTGCCCCTGAACTTCTCGCCCTGCTGGCAGAGAACAAGCTCGACGTGGAACAGTGTCAGGCGCTGAGTCTGGAGAACGATCCGGTGCGTCAGGTGGAGATTTACGAGCGTGTGAAGGCGCAGCACAGCTATGCCCCCGCGCACATGCTTAAACGCGCTGTCACTGATACCGAAATCGGTGTGAACCACTCCCGCTTCGTGTTTATCGGGCGGGAGATGTATGAGTCTGCAGGTGGCGTGGTGCGTGAAGATTTGTTCAGCGCTCAGGAAGGGGATGGTACGGCAGACGGTGTGCTGGTTGAGCGTCTGGTGCAGGAGAAGCTGGAGTCCGCCGCACTGGCAATCGAACTGCAGGAAGGGTGGTCATGGTCACTGGCCCGGGAGGGCGCGATCAGAAGTTACGGTGACGACCGCGAATATTATCTGCTTTTACCAGAGCCGGAGGCACAGTTCACCACTGACGAGCAGCAGCGTCTCGATGAACTGTACGCCACTCAGGAGGCCACTGAAACGTTTGAAGATGAAGCCGCGATTCAGGTGCTGATTGACGAAATTGAAAATGCGGCATCGATCCGGGCGTGGACACCGGAGCAGAAATCGGCCTGTGGCGTGGTAGTCAGCCTGTATGACGGTGAGCTTTGTGTCCAGCGAGGGGTGCAGAAGAAGCCTCAGAACGAGGATAAAGAAGGGCAGGGAGAGAATGGCAGTAGCGGCTCCCTCCATGTGGTCAGCAGCAAGCCGGATGTGACGAAGGGGATCAGCGCCCCGTTACTTAAGAAGATGTCTTCAGAGAGAACATTGGCAGTGCAGGCAGCCCTGGTACAGCAGCCTGAAAAAGCGGTGGCCCTGATGGTATGGCGGCTGTGCAGTTGTGTTTTCGATTACTGCAACACCACCCGTCATCCGTTCGTGATGCGTCTTGAGGTGCATCACAGTGGGCTGACCAGCGAAGCGCCGACCGGAAAAAGTGGTCAGGCATGGCTGAGTCTGATGCAGGAGAAAGCCCGCCTGGAGGCGCTGTTACCGGATGGCTGGAAGAAGGATTTCACCAGCTTCTTTACGCTAGACGGACAGACTTTGATGAGTCTGATGGTGTTCTGCACGGCCTGTTCGGTGGACGGGGTGCAGATCCGGACAACGGGGCATACCACACAGAGCAATCTCGATGGCGTGGAAACGGCGCTCGGGTTCTGCCTGCGCGACTGGTGGCAGCCAACGGCAGAAAACTTCCTCGGTCTGCTCAGTAAGAACCAGATTGTGGAGGCGCTGAAAGAGGCCGGACTGACCGGAGCCGCCTCGGATGCCGAAAAAATGAAGAAGGGAGATGCCGCCAGTCATGCCGAACAGTGGCTCTCTGATACCCGCTGGGTGCCTGGCTGGATGCAGTCCCCGGATGCAGCGAAGCCTGACGATGCGCCAGCCACTGAAGAACCGTCCTCACATGCAGTCTGATAACGGAGACGCCGCCCTGCGGGGCGGCGATAAGGAGACCATTATGCGAAACGTAATTATTGAGAGCCGTGGCGCGTGTTGCTGGTTACCGTTGTCTGCGCAGGATGGCTGGCGACTGTTCCCTGAAATGCGGTTTCAGTGGTCGGAACGTTGTCGCAGGCAAAGTGAACTGAATGCCGAAAAATACACCCGTCAGCGCCGGAAAGAAGCGTGCCAGCGCGAAACCGCGTATCAGGCGCTGGCGGGTCAGGCGGAAATTGAGCTGGCTTTTCATACCCCGCAAACGGTCAGCAGCTGGAGCGCACGCTGGTCGGGTACTGAACTACGCCAGTACGACCTGGAGGATATGTTCTGGCGCTGGAGTGAGCGTTTCCCGTCACTTGAGCCAATGGAGCGCAGGATGATGGCGAGCCAGCCTTTCTGGAGTGTGATGGTCGAATCTGATGCCCTCGCAAAAGAAAGCCCGGAATCTGTCCGGCAACTGGAGCGCTGGATGGTACCCAACAAGCTGATGCATCAGGAGGCAAGCTGATGAGAAACAATCCCTGCAAAACAGTGCTTAAGGTAGCCCGAAGCCAGCGTAACCGGCTTCGTACCATTGAGAAAAAACTGACTGATATGTCCAGTGAGTGGGACGGACTCAGCGGCTGGCTGGAGACAGAAAGCGACCGGCTGGCCAGAGAGGTCGGTCAACATCTGCAGGCACTGGAAGAACAACTTCAGGAATGGGCTGAGGGGAGCGGCTACCGGGAGGATGACGAATGATTAAGGAAGCGGTCGCTGAAATCGCGACGAACACGCCCGTAAGTGGCCCTGAAGGCCCGCTAACGCGGAGATACGCCCCGGCCCGGCTTCGCCAGTCCGTGACCACTCCGACGGCGCACAGACGCATCTGTGAGGCTGACAGCGGGTCTGGCCTGGCAGGGTGAGGGGCGGGTGCGGCAAAACCTGACAGCCCGCAACCGGCTTCGCCGGGCCCCGGTGCCGTCACGAAAATAAGCCCCCTTCAGCATCACCAGGCACCTTATATGCCGCAGGCAGCATGGGGGGGAACGCTGCGCACTGCTCGCGTTACAGGCCGATCGGGGAAGTATTTCTATTTATCGTGACGTTAATTACTAATTGATAATTAACGAAAAGATTAAAAGTGACTAATCACATATAATTAATCCGTGAGCAAAGCACAGTGAAATATATTTTCAAATCAATCCGAAACAGGAGTTACACATGGCAAGCAGGGGCGTAAATAAAGTGATTCTTATCGGCAATCTGGGACAGGACCCGGAAGTTCGTTATATGCCGAACGGTGGAGCAGTTGCGAACATTACGCTGGCCACCTCTGAAAGCTGGCGTGACAAGCAGACCGGAGAAACCAAAGAGAAAACAGAATGGCACCGCGTTGTGCTGTTCGGAAAACTGGCTGAAGTGGCAGGCGAATACCTGCGTAAAGGTTCTCAGGTTTACATTGAAGGTGCTCTGCAAACGCGTAAATGGCAGGATCAGCACGGCCAGGAACGCTATACCACGGAAATAGTGGTGAACGTAGGTGGCACCATGCAGATGCTGGGCAATCGCCAAAATGGCGGAGCGGGCACTCAGGCGAGTAGTGGCACGGGACAGGCTCAGTACAGCGGGACACCTGCCCGGGATGAAAGTAAATCTCAGGCCACCAAAAAAGATAAGAAAAGCGCTAAAAGCGATGCAGCGCCTGATCCAGCCCCCGCTCAGAGTGAACAATACCCGCCAGTGGATTTTGATGATGATATTCCGTTCTGAATGGGCTGAAAAGGAGATCCAGTTCAAAGAGGTGCCGGACAGGTGGGCTGTCCGGCAGACATTAACCAATACAGATTTTCAGAGAGGTATCGATTATGTCAGTGACAGAGTCTAAAACAAAATTACCGGCCAGAACCAGCAAAAATGCAGAAGCAGTTTCCGAAACCATTCATCCCGGGCTTGATGAACTGGTATCTATGGCCCCTTACGAATATGAAGATCTCCGCGACTGTGGCAATGATTTTCGTCATAAACTTAACTGTGCCGTGCTACGTTACCTGCATATTCCGGAAAGCTGGGGTGTCAATGCGGAATATAAAAATGAATATGGCGGGCTGTATCCTGTGCAGTGTCGCTTTACTCCGCCAGGAGAGGAATTTTGTATTGCCTTATGTAGCCCGGGTGAAATTACAGATAAATGGCTAATGATCCTGGCTCCGTATGAACAGAGCCGGATCTATTTACTGAAAAGCTTCGCCAGGTTTGACTCTGGCTTTATAAACCAGGTTCTGAGCGAGGCCGAAAAACTGGTCCGAAATGGTGCAGGACTGGATCAAATCATTTACGCACTTCTTGCCTGCAAGGGAGGCGTAAATGGCTGATTTCGTTAATAATCACCTGGAATGATAAACATGATATTATATTAACCACTAGAGCTGGTTATATAATTAAATACGGGACAGTCGCTGCCGTGATGGTCTTCGCTGTATGGGGAGCTGGATACAAGCTGAAAATATGGGGAGATCACAGTTCAGAAGGTGATTTTATAAGCGTGTTCCGTCTTGGCGGCATGATGAGTTCCGTGGCCGTGTTGTCAGGTACCATCATGCTTTGCTTCATTGGTTTCCGGGCGCACTTTCAATGGAGGTGACACGGCATTTATAGCAACAGGGTACAGGACACAGTAACGCTGCAAAGAAACCGGATTGCTGATTAATCAAAAATAAACAGATGCACATAAGTTACAGATAATTTAACTGACTGCCAGAAAGTCAGCAGGGAATATGGACCGTTCAAAAGGAGATTTGAAAATGTGGTGCTGGTTCCAGGTTATATTGTACAACATTTTTTTTATAACAATCATAGACTTTATTGCACCAGAAATGTACAACAGCACAACCTACTACGCTGGAATGGTTGTTGGAACAGTGTGGATTTTGATTACTAACAGATATGAGAAGTCGAAAAAAACGGATTCCGTGCTGAAGAGATTCTTAAAATGGATAGGTCGGATCGTTGTTTTCTTTCTTCTGATATGGAGTATTGGATCATTACTGGACATCATTATCTGGGGTATCGGATGCATGCTGGAATAAAACTGCAGCGTTAACCTCAGGTGCCCCCACGCTGTATTTTTTGAAAGGAGGGTATGCGGTGTACACGATTACTGTCGACGTAATTCTCCTGCCCATCCACTTCATTCTCTTTGCCACCCCGGGCGACTTCCCTGCGGGAACCGGGGCTGTCATGCTGCGCACTGAGCCAGCTGCGCTGTCTCCGCCCGGCCCCTGCGGGGCAGCGGGTTTCCATCCCCTGTCGCAGGGTCAACACCACGCTTGCAGCGTCCGGTAACGGACGCGCCGCTTTCACCGTGCCAACGGTAAATCTGTCGGCACTCTGATGACGCCACGCCGTTCCGCCGTGTCGGGTGTGTTCATCCTCTTCCACCTCTGGTACAGCCATCTCACGGTCGGTTCCCGGGCGAGGGGCCGGTCGTAGCACCGCCGTGTCGTCCTGCAAGGGGTTAAATGAACTCCGACAAAACTTTTTGCGCGAGGCTGCAAAAACTTTTGTCTCCGCCCCCTGCACTCCTCCTTACGTCGTTGCTCCTTGCCCTTTGCCGCCAGGGAACTCACCGAGAGATGGATTAACAACCAGACGAGAGGAAAAGAAGGATGAACACACAGAACGTCAAGGTCAAAACCGCCACCAAAGAATCTACCGAAAGATGGGATGAAAACCCGTTGTCCGGCGTGATTGCAGAACAGAAATTATTTCTGACTGAAGTCTGCGGCCTGTGGAATCTTCAGTTAGAAGGAGCGGCCCTGGAGAAGGAACTCTCACGCATTCTCGTTGCCATGAGCGTGAATATACTGAAATACGGGGTGCTGTGCTGGTTTCGTCCGGCTCCGCTGATTTCACTGCCGGTTGTTCAGCCGTGGCTTCAGGCAAAAAGTCAGGTTATCCGACTGTATGGGGTATGCGGACGGGAGGCGTGGGAGTTATCACGCAAGCGTCTGATCGAGGAAATGGATCTCGCCAGGAGTTTGTTAACACTGGAAGCGCGTTAAAACAGTAACCCGTGGCGGCAGGGAATGTCGCCATTAAATGTAAAGGAGAAAATATGCACCAGATGTTTGATCATTCGGTTACAGAGCATGGAATGTCCGACACCGCCGAAGCGGAAAGAGCGTACTGGCAGAGCCGTGAGAAAGCTGCGGTTAAATCACCGGAAGAAATTGATGTTCATGCGTTCCATGACGCGCTGGGAGTAATGTACCCAATGAACTGGCAAGGCAGCGGGGAAGGCGAGTATGAAACATTCATGTTGGCCGAAATGGTTTGTGGCGATGTTACGCAGATTTATGCCCGACTTGGTAACCGTTATTACCGGATGTGCGACAAAAACACTCTCCGGCACGCTGACATTCTGGCACGCGTCAGGGAAGAATGGCGAAACGTTAAATAAAAAAGCAGGCTTACGCCTGCTAATTCCACGCCGGATATTACGCGCCCGCAAAAGCTGTATCCGGCATATACACATAATGGAGATAACAACACGAAGTTTGATTCGTAAATCGTCTCACAGGCGAAGCCGTTTGTAAATATCCGGGTAGCAGCCGTATCCGTCACTGGAATGGCAGGAACGTGAAAGCGGGCTGATGATCCGGACTGATTGCAACAGTAAAGCGCCAGGCCGGGCAGGCTCAGGGGGTACGGTCTGGCCCCGTCCAAAAGCAAGCGGCCCTCCGGGCCGGAAAGAAACCTGCGCTGACGCGCCGGTTTTCCCCCTCCGCCTGCGCTTTTTCCGCTTTGTCGTCAGTTAATGCTGGCGTTCAGTCTGTTTCCTGCTGTTCCTGCTGTTCCCGCCTTCCGGACGCTTGCCCTTATTCCTTTTGCCACCCCGGGCGACTTCCCTGCGGGAACCGGGGCTGTCATGCTGCGCACTGAGCCAGCTGCGCTGTCTCCGCCCGGCCCCTGCGAGGCAGCGGGTTTCCATCCCCTGTCGCAACGTCAACACCGGCTCGCAGCGTCCGTAACCGGACGCGCCGCCCTGTCGCGCCGTTACCTGCGCTCCCTGCCCACGGCTGTCGCCGTGCGTAAGGAAGCGGTCGCTGAAATCCTGACGAACACGCCCGTAAGTGGCCCGAAAGGCCCACTAACGCGGAGATACGCCCCGGCCCGTCTTCGCCGGTCCGTGACCACTCCGACGGCGCACAGACGCATCTGTGAGGCTGACAGCGGGTCTGGCCTGGCAGGGTGAGGGGCGGGTGCGGCAAAACCTGACAGCCCGTAACCGGCTTCGCCGGGCCCCGGTGCCGTCACGAAAATAAGCCCTTTTCAGCATCACCAGGCACCTTATATGCCGCAGGCGGCATGGGGGGTAACGCTGCGCACTGCTCGCGTTACAGGTCTGTTGGGGAAGTACTTTAATTATCGTGACGTTAATTACTAATTGATAAGTAACGAAAAGTTTAAAGGTGATGCATCACGTATAATGATCACATCAAAAGAAAGATGCTTACCAGGAAGGGGATCGCAATGAAAACAGCAAACAGCTCTAATCAATTCCGCGTAGTGGTAACAGGAAATATGGAATATCCGGAAGACCATAATGATTACGGAACATATTTTAAACGTTCTGAAATATTGCTGTGTTGCGCAGACTCGTTAGCTAAAGCGATGGAATGTGTTGCTGAAGCCTGGTCAAAAAATCAGTGGAAATTCAGGGAGGATAAAGATTATTTTGATCCCGATTTAGGTAAAGATTGTGGGCCAATAAATTTTTTGCCTGAAATCATTTTAATCAAAGATAAAAATGAAAAACTCGTTTTAACAGGACACGCAGCGGATTTAAAATGGTTTCAGAAAGGTACTCCGGAAGAACGTCAGCGTGCAATTTTTGAAAAAAATCATTGACTGAAGCTGCTGAAAAAGCAAGCAGAGAGGATTTTTATACAACCGCTAAGGATCTACGACGCAGAGCGGAAGAAGTAGATTCAACGTTAGTAGATGACCAATAGTTTAAACATCCGGATGTATTAGCTGCCATCAAAAATTTTATCCATCCATTCGACGCGATAGCATCAGAAACTTTTTTTGAAACCGATCAGCCTGAAAGCTGGGGCTAATATTTCGATAACTGGTTAAGAACACACTCAAAAAACTTAGCCAGATTTTCTGTCTTGGATTTTTGGATCAGCTGTTTAACTTACACGGTGGAGATTTATTTTGATTCAGCGCAGCCAAGGAAGACAAGTTGTATCACATATCCGCAAGGACTTAAAAATAGAATTTCCAGGCGTAAAGTTTTCAGTTAAAAAGCAAAGTATAGACAGCATTAGCATTAACTGGACTAATGGGCCTACTGAAAAAGAGGTAAGGAGAATTATAGTTAAATATTCCTCCGATTTTGTGGAAATAAAATATATTTTCACAGATCGCCATTATTCAGATGTTATGAAGAGAAAAGCTGTCGAGATGATCATACGGAAATTTGGCCGCTATCTTGATGGAGAAGAGATAACGTTAGAACGTTTCAACAAAGGTGAACTGTACCATGTAGGCCAGGTTTATTTTCGGCATGGTCAGGGAGTACAGGGAGAAATAAAGGCAACTCTGGAAAATATGAAGGAATAAAATTAGCTTGAAATTTATTTCACATTATAACCCACTCTTAATAGAAAGCTGAGTGGGTTATCATTTCGTTTATATTACTGTATTATTGGTCTTGGAACTTTACCGTTCTTGATATCTTTGTAGTGTCCATCAATAAGCATTGCGTAATTATAACGATTTTGAATCGTTACCGGGCTGTTTTTCATTCCGGCATTATACATGCCTACAGCAAGCCATGTCGTTCCGTACTGATTGAAGTTACGGCGCAGAAGCATTGCACCGATGAAAATATTCAGGCATGGATCATCAAGAAGCATTTCCTTACTCAAACCTGGGTATTCTTTCTGTAATCTCCACATGGTATTTGAATTTATCTGCATGATGCCGTAATCACTGCTAACGGTTTTCCCATCCTTCGATTTATTCTTATTTATTGCAACTGGATTATAACGGGACTCCTGCCAGGCGATAGCACGAAGATAATCTAGATCTATAGAATACCATTCACCCGCTTTAGTAAAGCAATCCGCTTCCACACATGCTGAAAAAAAACTGTTACCAGCAGAGCTATTGTACGGGTAAATAAACGCATAGCCGCCCCTTTTTTGAAAATTACAAAGTTCCGTCTTTCCACTATAATACCATAAGAATGGGGTCTTTACACACCACTCGCAAATTAAAATTTGCAGGTTATTCTTTTTGATATCATGCATTTAACTATAAAATTTCGTTTTTTTAGATAATTAACCGGTTGCCAGATGGATGCTCGTTTAATGCTTAATGGCATCCATAAAGTTGCTTTATGGCAAATAATTTTAAATCAACAAGTTAAGCAGTCCGTTTATCTGGTAGTTGCCAAATGGTTGCTTTGTAATATCCTTTTGGTGGCTATGTGGTTGCCTCGTGGCATCCTATAATGCCCATTATTTTGAGCAAATCATTTCGTCTCGTAACTCATCAGATGAGTGATTTCACGCTGGTAATAAGCCGTTAAGGGAGATTTTAAATGAATGAAGAGAGTGCAAATAAAAGAAACCGTATCTATCTCACGTTCCCGTTCTCTGCGTTAGAAAAGGTTGATTATTACGTTGATAAAAGACTTGAAGATGGGGAGTCTCGCGATACTGCTAACAGGTCAGCTTTTGTAATGGACATGTACAAACTAGGATTAAGAGTCCATGAAAATAAACTGAAAAAGGATGCTTCAGAGAAAACATTAGATCAAAAACTGGAGTTAATTGCCAGGAATGCACTCATGAATGGCTTTCTAATTGATGCGATTTTCGGGATAATCAAAGAAACTGTGGACTCATCTAAAGTTATCAAAAATGAAACATTCCTCGATCCTGACTGGCCGAAGGAAATGAAGGAAAGGGTTGCCGGGAAATTACTGGAGTATTTTAAATGATGTTCTGAATAATTTTTATGCACAAAAGAGAGCCAGTTGCAGTAGCAACAGTTCAGCTATCATCATTTTTATCGCTATCCTCTGCTTTTCTACTTAACGCTTCTGCTTCTCTTTTTTGTGCAGCACGAATATAACGGCGCAATGTAAGTGCATTAATACCATATTGAGTATATATCTGATTTCTTGTGTGGCCACCCTTCAAGACAGCATTTACAGCCTGTTCACGATCACGCTTGGTTAGTGCATTCCTGTTGTCATATTTCAACCGTTTCTCAATTACAGTCGGTGAGTGTTTCTTTTCCCGCCATACTTTTTTCACCCAATGAAGATTTACGCTAAGGATATCAGCTGTCTGTTGCAGCGTTTTTCCCTGTATGCGAAGCCTAATCGCTGCCTCCTTTAATTCTTCTGGTATAACCCTGTAGTTCTCACGTCTTCCTATATATCTGATTAGTGTTTCCCTGGTAATGCCGTATTCTTTACATATCTCCTTTCTTAAGGCTCCGTTTTCAAGTTTCTGTTTTATGTTTTCCACATCCTCTGCTGAAAGTTTTTTAGGCCTCTCACGATATTCATTTTTCTTACCGTCACGTTCGGCCACTTTTCGGAGAGCGTGATAAATCGCTGCACGTGTCACTCCGCATGTTTTTTCTATTTCTTCAAGCGTTACCTTTGGTTCTGCGTGATACATAAAAGAAATCAGCTCCCACTGTTTCCAGCGGTAATCCATAGCGGAGCAACCATTACGCTTTTTAATAAGCTTATAAACATATGCCTCAGAGCACCCTTGCTCTTCACAAATATCCCTGACGCGCCAGCCAAGCTGAACACGTTCTATCACTTTATCAGCATCCGGTGATCCTTTTCTTTTAGATGTCGCGGGAGATTTTACTTTTACCGGTTTAACACTTTTTTTCTTACCTAAAGCTTCCTTTTCCTGTTCAGGTTCGATGAAATCCATCTTGCTGAGGCTGTTATTTAGCTTTTGGGACAGAAACTTGTTTTCTTCAGGAGAGGGGATTGGTGTAAAAAAGTTCTCGTTAACCATAATCCAGGTTTCAGGAACTTTTTCTTCATAATTAACAGCAATATTTGCCATTACACGTTCAGCTTCGACCTGTAAACGTTTGTCCGGCACCCGTTTTTTAATGTATGCAAGTAAAGGAATAGTAACAAGCTGACACGCATAGTAGCGGTGTTTTTTAACTATGACTTTAATCCAGCCCGGGTTTCGCATGTAGTGAAAGAGGGCCTCATTCAGTAGCTTGGTTAAGACCTTCTCATGCTTATACCCATATACCTGCATTGCAAAGCCAGTTGCATCGGTAACGAAAATAACCAACTCGGCTGTTCCAGTCATGGCTTTTAATTTCCATTCAACAAGCTAGTGAATCAAGTGAAAATACTTACTTTAACGATAAACGAAATTGATCGATAAGATCAATAACTTATGTTGAAGTATATGATCCGAAAGCGTAAAAAACCTCAATCAGTGAGGAAACTGTAAATTTCTGTTGCAAAGTCATAAATATGTAAACGGGGAATGACTGTTAAAACAACCGTTTGCCTATAGACCATACAGTTTTAAATAGTTTCATTCACTGAATATTATATCCATAACAGAGGAAAAATCCTATGAAGGGCACACTCTCTTCGTCTGTAAATTACTGTCGTAAGGCAGGGGCGGTAGCGTGGAAGAAAACGAAAAAAACTGCGGTGGTAGCTGCGCTGGGGGCGCTGGCATTTTATATGGTGCCAGCCCACGCCGTGGACTACTTTGCTTCAGCTAAAACAGATGTTGGTGATACTTTCGGTAATGGGTCTGCTGCTGTATATATTCTCTATATTCTTGAAGTTCTGGCTGTTCTATTTGCTTATATCAAGACCAAAAACCTTGCTATCTTCGGCAGTATTGCCGCAGTTCTCGTCTTCATTAACATCGCCTTTAGCTTAACTCCTTAAGTATCCGTTTATGGAAAAACGTGACCGGTATACCTTCGCGGCTACGTTTTCCGAGCAAAAGCGGTTCTTGGGGCTGCCACCTGATGAATTTTGCGTGTATGTGCCGCTGGCATTACTGGCCATATTTATCAACATTTGGGTGTTTGGCCCCTCCCTTATAGCTGCTGTTGTTGGAATTCGATACCTCAAGAAAGGCCGCGGCTCTCAATATATTCTCAATCTCGCGTACTGGTGCCTGCCTACCTCCGTGATGCGTTTCTTCCTCAGCATCTTGCCTGATAGCTATAAACGGCACTGGATCGCCTGATTTACTCCCCGGAGACAACATGGAATTAAAGCTACGTTCAGCGGGAAACCGCAATATGGCCGTGGCTATTCTGGTGCTGCTTGTAATCACTATCCTTGCGCTGGGGCTTTGCTGGCGCATTTACAGCGATAACCAGGCGCTCACGAATAAGCTTTTGAATAACCGACAGACCATTATCATGCCCTACGGTGCGGATACGCCATTCAGCTTTACTGGCGAACGTGGCGATGCCCGTTATCTGCGACTCATGGCACTGGCATGGCTGAATCTGCGCCTCAATATCTCCGATAAAAACGTTGATAGCAGCCACGAGATATTGCTGGCAGGCGCATGCGACGGCGCGGATAAAACCCTTAAAGGGATACTGGCTAATGAAGCCTTACGCATAAAAGAAAATAACGGTGGGTCTGTATTCTATCCAAGAGATATCAGGGTATGGCCAGACAGTGGCATCGTCGATATTACTGGTGATCTGCACCTGAGTTACGGAATACAGGATGGCAATCCAGTAGCGAAACATTACCGGCTACGAACTGATACACGTAACAGCCGTCTTTGCTGGAATGCTTTCCTGGAGGTGTCCGATGTATAAATGCTTTTTTATCAGCGCAATTGCATTACTTACCACATTCCCTGTCCGTGCTGAGCAAATTACGCTGAACCCCGGTGCACGTGTCAGTGCTGCTGTCAGTAATACCAATCCTAACTACCTGCGTGTAAACGATGATCGCATTCTCAGCGTGCAAGCTGCGAAAGGAGTACTGAGTGACAAATCTCCGACACCGGAAGGTGCGATTGTGTTTTCTACCCTAACCGACAAACCTTTCACAATGTTCGTACAGACGGCATCAGGTTTTGCTTTTTCGGTGCAGGCCACACCTGGCAAGCGTGCTGGTCTTAGCCTGACGGTAGATAACCTGGAGGTGCGTGGCACTCATGAGGCGCAAGAGTATGAACAAAAGCAAGACACTTACAGTGCACTCATCAGCAGCCTGATTGGGCGCTTTATTACTAACCGTAAGCCTGCAGGTTATGTCTTCAGCAAAAACACCGACATCCCGGTAAGTAAGGCGGTCAAAAGTGTGTTTGCGCTGCGTCCCGTAACCGCGTGGCAGGGGGATCGCATCCGCATCGTGCGCACAGACCTTACCAGCCTGTCCTCACAGCGTATCCAACTGAGTGAACGCTATTTCTGGAGTCCGGGCGTGATGGCTGTGTCATTCCATCCGCGGCTCGATGTGCTTGAGCCGGGAAAGAGCGTTTCTCTCATTACTGTCTTTCGGACGACAGGGGGGGCAGATGAACCTTAATAATCTGATCCGCAATAATCAGCGCAAACTCTTTGGCATCATTTTGGGTGTCGTAATTGTCATTATTGGCACTTTGTATCTGGCTAACAAAGGCATGCTAAATGATTCCGGCGTGGGTGAGGAAATACTCGATACCGCTTCCCCGGAACCTGACCTGACCGGTGGAGGTGTAGTTAACACCTTTGATGGTACCGGACAAAACTCTCTGCTGGTGAGTGCTCAAAGCCGCGAAAAGGAAGCCCGGGAACAGCTCTCAGCAATGCAGAAGGATTTTAAAGCGCTCAAAGATCAGCTGACTGAAGTAATACATAACAACACGTCTCTGCAGCAGAAAGTAAACGATCTGATGGCGCAGATCCAAAACCAGCCTAAAACACAGTCAGTCGGGCAACAGACACCGCCAGCTTCACATCAGGCCACGGGCTATACGCCGCCACGTCAAGAATACTCTTTTGGTCCCGCGCCGGTGCAGAAAGGTCAAATCGATAACCAGGTATTTGATTACTCAAAATTTGAGCCGGAGAAGAAAGACACATCTTTCTGGGTACCAACCGGCACATTCTCCAAAGCCACCGTGATTGAAGGTGCTGACACTAATGCTTCAGTACGCGGTGAACAAAATATGGTGCCTATGCAGTTCAAGCTTCAGGGAGAAGCTCATCTGCCGAACAACCACAAAATGGGACATCTTAAAAACTGTTTTCTAACAGGCGCGGCCTACGGAGATATCTCCAGCGAACGCGCTATTGTTCTGGCGCAGCGCCTGTCATGTGTTATCAACGGCAAACATATCGATCAGGAAGTGGAAGGCCACGTTACGTTCTATGGCAAAAACGGCATCAAAGGCATACCGGTGATGCGAAACGGAAAAATACTCGGACTCGCTTTTACTTCAGGGGTATTTGGTGGTTTAGGGCAAAGTGCTTCACAGGTAGGCCAGACTGTTGCAGGCCTTGGTGCAACAACCAGTATAAGTGGTGGAGATGTGGCCCGCAGCGCCATAGGCGGCGGTCTGGGAAAGGGCGCGGATAAGCTGGCTGATTATTACATCGAGAGAGCCGAGCAATATCATCCGATTATCCCGATTGGCGCAGCAAACCGCGTGGAAGTGGTCTTTATCAAGGGGTTCCGGGCAAAGTTTATAGAAGATGAAGAGGCCAGGAAACAGACGAAAGAAAAAAAACGCTCTGAGGGAGAGCCGACAGACAAGCTGACACGCGAAATCGGTAACAGCGGCCTGTCGCCAGATCTTGTCGGTAAACTTGGTGACGCGGTCCGCCTTAATATTAATGACTTCGTGACGCCGAACAGTAACGGTCAGGCTAAAAACAATGTTCAGGAGGAATTTAGAAAATGAGTGACAACAAAATTCGTTTTCGTCACGCAGAACACTGTGGCTGGATGATTTTTACCGAACGGACGGTTACCTGTTTTGGGCGTGATATCGACTCGCGTATTCCGGATCTCAAAGCGCTGGGCTACGGCATAAAAAAACTTTACTGCAAGCCAGGACTTATTCCTGACGACGGTTACATCACACTGTTAGGAGAAGCGCTGCGGCGACTATTAGAGATCGCACCAGGCGATACCTTTGCTTTAAACATACTGTCCCGCCTCGGAACAGGCAGCAATGACAGCAATATTTATATTGAAATTACAGAAATTGATGCGTTACCCACAGGAAGCGCAGAAGGGGGGCTTTGTGATTAAAACGAATCCGTTTCTTATCAGCATACTTGCGGTTACTTTGAGTGGCTGCTCGGGCATGAACAGCGATTTTGAATTCAATGAGCCTGCGAAAGATAATGGCATCTGGATGTCAGAAGCTGATGATATGTCTGCAGGCAGCAACGATATACCAGCAGCTGCAACCGTGGCAGGTGGTTACAGCAATACAGGTATCCGTCTGAACGATTACCGTCTGATCGATACCGGCGCTATCCGCCTCGAACCTCATAATGATGTCACGGCTGACCGGGAATATCTGACCGGGAGCATGTCTGAGCCTCTGGCATCATCTGGCCAGGTTCGCCCTTTTACGCGTGAAAACGGCGAATTACGCACAGTCCTGCAGCAGAGCGCGTACTGTAACGCAGCTCACTGCTTTCCTGAACCAACCGCTGCATTTCGCCGTCCGGATGACGTAATGCGCATCTGGATAGCCCCTTACGTTTCTCCGGATAACAATGTTCATATGGGCGAGATCATATACAGCGTTTCCAGTCATGGTGACTGGAATGGCATTCTGATGTGAGGGCTGTATGAAATTTTTAAAAGGCTTCCGCTTTGATCCGCTGAATGTGGTGGAAACGGTAACGGGAATATTGGGGGAGCGCGACACGACCAACGAGACGCGCCAAAAGCTGCTGGATATGGATTATCCTCATATTCGTGACCTGCTGCCTTATAAAGACTACGACTCGGAAAGTCAGATCTGGGTTAATAAGGACTCAGTAGGTTTTGTCGTGGAATCTCAGCCGCTGATTGGCGCTAACGAGAAACTGGCCGAAAGCCTGGAGTATTTGTTGCGCGATATAATACCTCGTAATATTCCACTGCAGGTGATGCTGGTTTCAACCCGGGCGGTCAAAGAACAGGTTAAGCAGGGACTAAAAGATTTTGCATGGAAGGGACACCGCGCAGATGAATGTAATGACGTTACCGCCCGATTTTACCTGAACGGTGCCCGCTACACTTTCAGCAACGGTCTGGATCATCCACTTACGCTGCGTGACTATCGTCTGTTCTTTATCTGGGGCATGCCAGTAAAGCATCTGACTGAAACGGATCTTATCCGTGTTCGCGAAGTGCGACGTAACCTGCTGAACGCTCTGAACGCCGCCGATATCTGGTCATCCGCCATCGGTGTCAATGAGTTTAGCAGCGTACTGCGCGAATTTATTAATCACGAGACTGCGCGACTGGAGCGTTATGACAGCGAATACGATCCGGCAGCGGACCTCGGCACACAGTTCGTTGATCGCACCACGTCCTGGCACGTAAAACCGTCACATATATGCATCCGGGGTAATAATAATAAAAACCAGCCGTTTGTGACGCGTATGGTTAACCTTAACCTGGATAACAACCCGCAGGAGCATTACCTCTGGCAGAATGGCAATATAATCCAGGATCTGATGTCTCCGACAAATGGCATACCCTGTCCCTTTATCTGTACGATGGTGCTTACCACTGAAGAGCAGGTGAAAAGCCAGGGTGAAGCAAACAGCCGCTTTCTGGCGCTGGATTCACGTGTAAATACCAGTTATGCCAAGATTATTCCCTCTGTCACTCGTCAGCATGCCGAGTGGAAAGACGCACGTGCACGCCTGCTGTCAAATCAGACGTCACTCACCAGCTACTTTTACGGTATTACGCTGTTCTGCCCGGATGATGACGATCTCACATCACGCTATACGGAGAAAACGCGCAACGCCTTCGCTGCTCAGGGACTACGTTTTGTCAGAGCCGAGTTTATGCAACTACGCAACCTGCTTGCCACGCTGCCGTTTACAATGGTGAATAAAAAACTGCGCGACGACTGCCGTAAAACTGGCGCTATTCAGCGTGCAGAAACTTTTCACGCAGTAAACCTGATGCCGATGATTGGGGATAATAAACTTTGCTCATCAGGTATTCTGATACCGAGCTACCGCAACCAGATCGCCTTTGTTGATGTATTCGACGAAAGCCTGCCGAACACCAATTTTAACTGGTTTATGTCCGGCACTTCGGGAGCGGGTAAATCGGTCCTGGCTAACTCCATAGCCCGTTCGGTGCTGGATAAGGGGGGAACAGTCGCGATACAGGACATCGGTGACTCCTATAAAGCAGCCTGCAGTAGTCTGGGTGGCACTTATATCAACGGCGAATCACTACGCTTTAACCCATTTGCAAACGTCACTGATATTACGCTGGCAGCCGAACGTATCCGTGACCAGTTGTGTATTCTGGCCAGTCCAAACGGCCTTCTGGATGAGGTGCATGAATCCCTGATACTGGAAGCTATCTGCGAATCATGGCCAGCTTATCAGCAGGACATGCGCATTGATCACGTGATTATGTATTTAAAAGCGCGTCAAAAGGATATTACGCTTAAGCATTCTCAACTGATAGGCGGACGCATTGATGAAATCCTCACGCTGCTCAGTAAGTACAGTACCACTGGCATTTACGGCAAATTCTTTAATTCCTCAGAGCCAACGCTGAAGCCGGATCTGCAATTTGTGGTTACAGAACTTGGCGATCTCCGTAAACAGCAAGATCTGCTATCGGCTATCCTGTTCACCATCATGATCTGGAACGAAAACATGATGTATACCACGCCGAGAAGCATGCGAAAAATGAACATCATTGATGAGGGATGGAAGCTGCTGGGTGGATCAAGTACAAAAATCAAGGATTTTATAGAGGAAGGTTATCGCACCGCCAGACGTCATAATGGCTCTTACGGCACGGTTACTCAGGCCATTCGCGATAAAAATCTTTCCACGGCGGCGCTGGCAGCTTATGACAACAGCTCGTTTAAATTTACCTGTATGCAGGACTCCAAGTCTTTTGCCACCTTCCAGAAAGAGGAACCGCACACCTTTAACGAACTTGAATGGGAAATGATCCGTAAGTTTCCACCTGCCAAAAAAGCACGCTACAGCTCGTTCCTGCTGAGCGTAGGTGAGTTCTCAAGCTTTCACCGCCTGATACTCGATCCACTGAGTGACAGTCTGTTTTCCTCCAGAGGGGAAGACTTTACTTATCGCGAAAAACGCCTGCGTGAAGGCGCGGATATCAAGGACATCTTGTTTGAGATGGCCGAAAACGATGCACATAAGCGCGACATTATTCACATGCTTAAGGAGATGGAGCTGTGAAACTAAAACAGACCGTGATCTGTGCCGGAACATCTGTTCTGATGAGTGTGACCATCTGTATGACCGTATGGTTTATATGGTTTAAACCCCCCGCAATGGTTACTTTCGATATAAAAGGGACAACAAATGCTTTTCTTCGACAGAGTGCAAAGCTTAACCTGAACTCCGATGAACGCCGTCAGATTCTTACACGCTTTGACCATAGTGTTATCACGGCTACCCGGGAGTATGCAGATGAACACCACGTGGCAATTCTGGTTAGCCCAGCAGTGGTCACTGGTCTACCGGATGCCACGCCAGAGATTCAGGCGCGTCTTGCCGAGCTAATGAAGGCTGGCTCACAGAAGTAACCCTGCCCGATCATCTTAAACCGGAAATATCTCGATGAAACACGTTACTCCGCTGGTGCGTCTGGCCGCTGGCGCGCTGTTCGCTACCTTCAGTCTGCAGTTATTCGCCTCTGAACTTGGTACATATGGCGATACATGGGATATCCATGAGCGAAACCTTATTGCTGCCCTGAAAGATAACCTTACTCAACACTTCGGGAACCGAACACAGGAAGACATTGAGCGGGAGATGCAGCGAAAAGCTGAAGAAAGGGCATTACGTCCAACGCCGGTACCCGGGCTGACAACCGCCCGCGAAACACACAGCCGCCTGTTTGACCCGTCTTTCACAGTTCAGCGTGATATTGCCGACCATAACGGCGTTGTATTCGCGCAGAAGGGGCAAAAAATAAACCCCTTTGACGTTATCCCCGTTTTTGATGAAACGCTCTATTTCATTGATGCCGATGACAGCCGTCAAATGGCCTGGATAAAGCAGCAGGTACCGCATACCACTTCATCGCGTGTAATTCTGGTCAATGGCAACGTGCGTGACAGTGCCACAGCTCTCGGCATGCGGGTTTACTTCGATCAGACAGGCAGCATTACTAAAAAATTCGGCATTTCGCAGGTGCCAGCAGAAGTGAAGCAGGCACCTGGTCAAAAACTCTTCCTTATTACTGAATTCGGCCTTCCCGATCCATAACGGAGCCAGAGATGAAGAAACCATTTCTTACCATCGCTTTAATGTTAACAGTGTGGATTAGCCAACCGGCAGTAGCAGCTGGCAGTAGTGGCAATACCTCTCTGACATGTGACGGACGCTGGGTTAATCCCATTACTGATGTGTGCTGGGAGTGCCTGTTCCCAATGAGCATCGGAAACGTAAAGGTATCAATGTCGTCACTACCGGATACAGAGAACCCGTCTTCACCGATCCAGTTCTGCCCGTTTCCACCACCAATCTTTGAGCGTCCGGGCATCGCTATTGGCTTTTGGGAGCCTTTCGCGATGACAGATGTAACGCGATCACCAGGATGCATGGTGAACATGGGCGGATTCAACATCAATATTCCGAACACTGGTACGGGAGCTGGAACAAAAACAGCAAATGAGCATCCGGGTACGTTTTATCACGTCCACTGGTATAAGTACCCATTGATCTCGTGGCTCAACATCATTTCCTCGGAAATGTGCATGCAGGGCGGTGAATACGACATCGGCTATCTTTCTGAACTGGACCCAACCTGGCAGAACGATAACCTGGCCTTGTTTCTCAATCCGGAGGTGATGTTATTTGCAAATCCAATAGCGCAAATGGCCTGTGCCGGAGATGCAGTAGCAGCCAGTACAGGTAAGCCAATTGACGAGCTGTTCTGGTGCGCCGGATCGCACGGTTCAATGTACCCGTTCACCGGTAATATCGTGAATGAGTCAAGCAGCCTCAACAGCGCAGTGCTTCTTTCCGAACGCATGGACTTCAAACTGCACCGGGAGGGACTCATCCTCGATACCGTACCACGAAACACAGCAGTCTGCTTCGAATACCCGTCTGCAATTATGCCAAAAAGCCGCTATCGCTATCAGATGGTGAATACCATTCCGGACGTGGGCGCGTGCCATCCGTTTGGGCGCAATGTGATGCTGTGGCAGACAGGTAAAGAAATGCCGAACAGTAAAAAAAATTACGGCTATCTCATATGGAAAAAGCGCAACTGCGTTGTGCTTTAAGAGAGGGAAAATGAAGAAATCACTCGTCCCGCTGTTTGCCGGAATTACGGCAGTAATGAACGTGCAGGCACAGGGCTTACAGGTAGACAGTACGGTAAACGAGACTGCCTACTTTTTGTCTGCCTCTGTACCGGAAAAGGATCTGGCCATGCTTATGAAGGCTGCAGAAGAGCATGATATTCCCGTGTATTTCAGAGGGCTTATCAGTGACAGCATGGAGAAAACTGCAAAGTACATTATGTACATGGTGACAACATACAGAGTGAAAGGAATACAAATAGATCCTGTGCGCTTTGACCGCTACGGGGTAAAGCAAGTGCCAGCACTGGTTAAAAAATGCGGCGATCGCTTCGACATCGTTTACGGCAATATCGCGCTGAAACAGGCAATTGAGATGATTAACACACGTGGTGAATGCAACTTTACAGAGTGACGTTGTGATGAAAAACAGAACGCTATTAAGCCTTACCTTACTTGCACCATTGTAACTAAAACCCTTCCAGCCTACTGCGGTGGGCATTCCCGTTAACCTCAACCGGGATCTCTGATGAAAAATTTAAATCACTCAGTACTGCTGGGCCTGCTAATGGCCTGCATGCCATTAAGCGCTCAGGCGACATCAATGGATGTCTCAAACCTTGAGGGAATTAACGCTGGTAAATCAGCCAATGGTAAGACCAGCGCTGACCCGAACAGTTATTTCGATGACTATACCTCAGACGTGCCGCAGCGCGACTGGTATGAGGGACCTACACATACGTCAACGAATATTGACCTGCAGGGACAAAAAGAGCTGAGCGAATCCGAGCTGGGGCAGATAGCAAACGAGTCCTATGTGAATAACCCAGCCGATAAACTCAGTTATGACTCTGACATGATGAAGTACAGCGATGAGATCCGCGAAAACGCCAACGCTATCACTGGCGTGAATGGCAATCAGTGTGTGGCGCAGGAACTCAATAAAACCACGTACACCATACACCATTGTGAGATGGCGAGGTCGCTTACACAGACATGCAAGCGTAAGGCGTCCATAGTGACTACCGGTTCCAGGGAAGAATACAGCACACAGCTGAAACTGGATGCGCGGAGCATTACAGGAAAAAAAGGGGATGGGTACTGGATAATTTATGACTTTGTGGTCCCCGAAAACGGCACTATCAGTAGCGGAACATGGGAACTACTTTATCCAAGAGCACCTGACTGGCATGGCGACCGGCTGTGGTATTCCATCCGGGCGTTTGGTCAGCAGTTCAGGACCAAGCTTAACAACACAGGCGTAATAAATATTCCCACACAGCAGGTGACTCAGGGACAAATCATTACCTTGCAACTGCATTATGACACGGATGGTTACCATGAATCATCGCGTGACAGCCTGATGAAGCTGGTTGCTGATGGTACCACCGTATTTCGCATGTCGTTTCCAATGCAGTCAGTGCGCGATACGGTAAAAACCGAGCTGCAGTGGACCAGCAGCTGCCCCACAGACATGCAGGATGCGGTGAAAATGAGCGAGGCCTGCACCGATCCGGGAGGCACCCGCTCTGTAACAGTCGGTGGCAAGGCCTACAACGTTTACAGTGACTGTTGGGAGTACACAACTAAGTGGAACGTTTATGAGGACGATACCAACACCTGTCAGGCTTACATTGATAATCCGAATTGTAGTGAAGGTACCCGTACATGCACTCAGAAAATTGGTAACTTCTGCGTTAACGGCAAGCTGACTTACCAGTGCGCCCATACCGTAAAAAGTACTGGCTACATATGCGGCTCTGAATTCTATTGCTCAGACGGCAGCTGCCTGGCTATGCAGGCTGGACAAAACCAAAATTTTGAAGCGGCTGTATCACAACTGGCTGCGCTGGCAGCTGCAGGTAAAGACTTCGCAGGGATGGACCCCAACTCAGTGTCAGCATTCACCGGTACAGCGATGGCATGCCGCAAAAGTGCAGCCGGTTTCAGCAATTATTGTAAAAGCGGCGGCTGGGGCCAGGACGCAGGGCTGGCACACTGTAATAGCGAAGAAAAAGCAATCGGTACCGGCAAGGAGAAAAAACTTGTCGTGAAAGTAGGCTCGTACTGTTCGAAAAAAGTGCTTGGCGTCTGCCTGCAGAAAAAAGAGGGCTATTGCGTGTTCGACAGTAAGCTGGCACGCATCGTACAGGAGCAGGGACGTCGCGATCAGCTTGGGGTAGGTTTTGGCTCAGGCAGTTCACCAAACTGCCGTGGAATAAAAATAGCTGAGCTGCAGGGAATCAAGTTTGACCACATCGATTTCAGCGATTTCTACGACGATCTCAACAGCAATATCACACTTCCCGATCAGGATGCGCTGAACCAGCGCATTACTTCAGACATACAGAACAGCCTCAAATCAGGAGAATAAGGATGAGAAAACTCATCAGCCTGACGCTGCTGATTAGCACGTTACCGCTGCATGCGGCAGAAAAAAACAGGTCCAACGGTTACTACTACGACCCGGCAGTAGGCTGGTACTGGTACAACAAGCCGGTGGAAAAGGAACAGGACGAACAACAAATGCCGCTTCCTTCATCACCATCACAACAGGAAAACGCTACACAAAAGATGAAGCGTTTGCAGGCATATCGCGACAATTTAATAAACGAGGCGATGCTCAATCCTACAGTCGAAAACATCAGGCGCTACAAGATCGTTCAGGACTGGATGGTCAATCAGGCCAGTGTGTTTGCATCACGCTGGGAGAAAGTACTGCTGGATAACCCTGAGCTTGATTACAGCCTGAAACACCCGTTCTACAACGGGACAGCCAATATCCAGTACACAGAGCAACGCCGGAAACAGCAGACAGCTATTCGCTATGTGAACCAGCGCTACGGCGTATTTTTCTTCTATCGGGGTAACGAACCGCTCGATAACCGGCTTGGCAGTGTAGTGAAGGAATTCAGCGAAGAATTCGGTTTGCCTGTCATTCCAGTCACTGTGGATGGTCGCGTAAATCCGGATTTGCCGGATACCCGACAAAACAGAGGCCAGGCTGAAAAAATGGAAATCGGGCACTTTCCTGCCATTTACCTCGTAGAACCGCGTACAAAAAAATATCAACCGCTGGCATACGGCTTTATTACACAGGACGACCTGGCGAGACGCGTACTCAATATCGTAACTAACTTTCAGCCCGAGGATTAAATAATGTTTTATAAATTGTTTGCCGTACTGCTGATGCTGATCCCGGTGTTTACTGAGGCCAGCACAATTGATGATATTGCCCGCCTGGAAGTAGCAAAAGAACGCGCCGGTGCATCTCCTGCTACTGATACGCAGAGCACACCGCAGCAGACGACACCGTCCAGGACGGTATGGTATCAGCTGGGTAACGGACAGCGCGTGGATGTGGGGAACTGGTTGATCGTGCACTTTATCCGCTCTGACTGCCCCTACTGCCATCGCTTTAACCCAATACTGAAATCGGTTTCAGAACAAACAGGCATCGACGTGTTTGTCTACAGCTTTGACGGTAAGGGAGACAACACATTTCCGAAGGTTATGCCCGTGAATGACAGCGTCCTGAAGGATTTTTTTGCAGAGCTGCCACAAGCAACACCCACCGACTTCGTTATCAATACGCAGTCTCTGGTAACCATTCCGCTGTCACAAGGGGAAATGAGTGCAGAGGCGCTTAAACAACGTCTGGATGAATCTTTCGCACTGGCTGTGCGTCTGGGAGTTCTGTAATGATTAAACCAGCATTACGCATCGGCATTACTGCCGGTCTGCTCCTCTCTGCTACCGCTCGTGGGGACGTGCAGCACGATATCAACCAGTTCTTTAACGATATGGGCGGCGGAGGCGGTAACTATACACAGGCCGCTGCGTGGCAGGGACAGTCAGCGGGCTACCTTACCGGCGGCAACCTGTTTATCCGCACGCCAGTACGCAATATTCAGCTAATCTCCGTCACACTTCCGGATATTAAATCGGGATGTGGTGGCATTGACGCATACCTCGGTTCCTTCAGCTTTATTAACAGTGACAGCATCAAAATCATGGGTAAGCAAATACTCAGCAATGCTGCTGGCTATGCCTTTGACCTCGGGCTGGAAACCATTTGCCCACAATGCAAATCCGTAAAGGACTACCTGCAGAAGCTTGCCGCAGATACCAATAATATGAATATTTCCACCTGTCAGGCGGCACAGTCTATTGTTGGTGGCCTGTGGCCCAAAAGCCAGGTGGCCAGCGCACAAATCTGTCAGGATCTTGGTACCAAACATGACGTGTTCTCCGACTGGGCTGCATCCCGCCAGGGCTGTGGCGTCGGTGGTGAGACAAACAGTGTATTCAGCAAAGCGAGCGCTGAGGAAAAGAAACGTATCCCACGTAACCGTAATCTGACATGGGATACCTTCGAAAAGCTGAACCAGTTCTTCAGTAACGATCGCGAACTTAAAGAATTCATCATGTCGATAGTCGGTACGGTGATTTATGACGCTAACGGTAACCCGACGTTCCTCCAGCCACGTGGAGGCAGTGAATCAATGTTTAACACATTGCTGAACGGCGGTACCGAGAAAATCTATCGCTGCAATGACAACAATACCTGCCTGTCACCAACAATCGCAGAGCTAACCCTGTCCGAATCAAGCGGCATGACAGGGCAGGTCCGTAATTTGCTTAACGATATCTTCGACAAAAGCCGCCGTGACATAGCATTGACGGCAAACGAAAAGGCCTTCATAAGCAGCACCCGAGTAAGCATCCTGCGTTATACCATCGATTCTGCATCGGTAGGTCTGGATCAGAGCGTGGTCAGCAGTCTGGCTGAGTATATTGCGGCAGACATGGTGATGTCCTATATCAACGGGCTTATTGATGTGGCCGCAAGCGGCGCTGCAGGTTCACTCGATACTGAAGAAGAGAGTAAACATTTTCATGAGAACCTGCGGCTGGTACGTAACGAACTGAGCCAGCGTGTGGCGCGCATTCAGGTACAACAACACGGTCTTGCCGAATACGAACGTAGCCTGTCAGAAATGCGCAAGCAGCTCTCTTCATCCGTCTCCGACAGCATGCTGTCAAATTATCATTGGGAGTAGTTGCTGATGGCACTTGATATCTGGGTAGTCAGCTCCGGCGGGATGATCACGATGGGGCTTAATGCCGTTGCAACAGTAATGGAGAATGAAGGCTGGCGAAATGTTCTGTGGGTGGCAGAGACGCTGGGCATCCTGGTCTGCCTGATTACTTATTTGCGAACGCACAGTCTGACCACCATGTTCAAATGGGCTTTGACGTTCGTACTTGTTACGGCATTGCTGTTAACACCGAAAACAACGGTGGTGATTAACGATCTGACTGTTCCTGACAGGGTCGGGCGGGTGGATAATGTCCCGGTAGGCCTGGCGCTGCCACTTTTTCTCACCACGAGTCTGAGTTACACAATTGCAACAACGTATGAAGACACTTTCCATTTTCCAGACGAACGCTCTTACTCCAAAACCGGCATGATGTTCGCAAGCAGGCTTATGCAGGACAGCTTTACCATAGGGAGTCGCAACCCTGTGCTTACCTATAATATGGGGGAATATACTAAAAACTGCGTAGTGCCGGATATTATGCTGAATCAGAAATACAGCATGCAGGACGTTATGATGTCCGAAAATGTACAGGCACAAATATTCAGTAATCCAAGCCCGCTGCGTGCTATCTACTGGCGTGATGCTACCGGCACTACGTTCATGGTATGCCGTGATGCAGCACCACGCCTGAAACGATTGATAGAAGCCGAAAGTAACTATTCGGGCAGTACATTTATGGCTCACGCGGTCAGAATGCTGCCGGGCAATAGCGCGCCGCAAACCGTATACGCAGAACAGCTGGCAGGATCTTATGAATATTTCTTCGGCAGCAGTAAATCAGCACAGTCCATCATAATGCAAAACATTGCGGTTGCCGGGTTAAGGCGCGGTTTTAACAGCTATGTGAAGGGCATGGACGATACTGCTTCAATGGTGGATATTGCCTCTGAACAGTCGCTGATGAAGCTGCGTCTGTCACATGCAGTGAGTTATACCATTGCTACCGAAGTGCTTCCGCAACTGCATACGGTGTTACTACTGTTCTGTATTTGTATCTTTCCGGTGATGGTACTGGCGCTCTACGTTCGGGAAATAGCCTGGTCCGTTATCAAGAGCTACCTGAATTTTATGGGGAGCCTGATGCTTTGGCCAGTAATGTTCGCCGTCTTTAATTTCGCGGTAAATTTCAGCACCAGAACCAGCTTCAATGTTTCCGGACCGACACTCTCTAATATGAACAGGTTGATGGAAACCAGCACTACTACGGGAGGTATTGCTGGCTGGTTAATGCTTTCTATCCCATTTCTGGCGTTCCGTCTGTTTACCGGGCTGGGTCAGGGATTTGCCAGTCTCAGCTCCAGCCTCGGAAGCGCACTCAGCAGTGCTTCAGCGGCAGATTCGGCAGCTGTGGCATCGGGTAACCTGAGCATGGGTAATGTACAACTGGATAATATCAACGGGCATAAAACCGATCTGAACCGTATGTATCGCGAGGGAATGACGACGGTGCAAATGGACAATGGTGCCACCCGCACAATAACGCCGGAAGGACAAACTGTGTTTGATTCCTCCGGGGCGACCAGTCGGCTACCGGTCGATCTGCATCTTGACCGTAATCTGGCAAGCGCCGCCCAGCGTTCGGTACGTGACAGTATGGCGCAGACTGAAATGGCGGCCCAGGGCTATAATCACTCCGTCCAGCAAACCGGCTCAGTCCTTAAACAGTTTCATGAGCAGTTTGGTAACAGTGACTCGAAAATGCTTTCAGCCTCAACTGGCCTGAGCGTAACTGATGCTGAACGTGTCAATAAGATGCAGAACGTAGTGAAGGATTACGCAACCAGAAATAATATCAGTTTTAACGAGGCCTATTCTGAACTGGAAGATAAGTCGCGCAATGCCTCGGTCACCACTGGAGCGCGAGTCCAGGCAGGCATTGACTCAAGTAAATCATTGTTGGGTAAAGCAGGCGAATGGATAACAGGAGCCTCGGCCAAAGGAAATATACATACAGGTTCCGAACTGAGTGCAAGAACAGGGTCCGCCTCACAGGTCACTCAGGGTGGACAAAGTGGAAGCGATAATTCTGAAACACTCTCCGCACGTGAATCACAGGACTTCAGCCAAGGAATGGATGTGTTACGTAATTACAGTACGACCTATAATGGACAACATATTGACAACAATGCTGCTGGCCTGCTGAACCAGATATCCTCCGGCATCACAACTTCTGACAGCAAATACGCGCAATACTCTGCCAGCCAGTCGCACACTCATGAACTGCAGAAGATGGCCTCGCAGACTGAAACGCTCAGCGCAGGCGCACGTGATAACTATACGCAGCAGTTCGTACAGTGGACAATGCAGCGTTTACCAGGCAATGCCGAAACTATCCTTACCAACACCTCAGATGAGAACGTTCAAAAGCAGCGTGATGCTCTGGTACAGGAATTCTTTGCTGATAAGCTTAAAGGCCGTATTGACGAGGACTATTCACGTAATGCTAATAATACCAGTCAGGGTATGAGGTCACCGGCAAATACTGCAAAAACTCAGTTTGGGGTGGCATACGATAACGCAAACCAAAGCATTGAGGCGGGAGTTGCCAGAAACAATATCCGTACAAATGTAAGCGGTGAAGTTGAAGCTCAGCAGTTAATAGTTGAAAATAAAGCTGATGATGCTCAGTCATTAATTGAAGAAGGTAAAAGTAATACGGGTGGCGGGATGGTTTCTCGTACAGGAGAGTATATTTCGAGTGCAGATACTTTCTATGATAATAAGAAGGCTGCTGATAAACATCAGGATAAGAAATTAGTAAATCCATTTAGCAAGTACACTTATAAAGATTACAAGGAAAAAGATAAGGAATAATACGCATGATGACATATGAAGAAATACAAAAAGATTCAAAAGAAATAATTAATATAATATGCTCTTCTCAGCGGAAAATACCGGGTTTTTTTAGTATGTTTGGGAAGGTGAAGTATCATTTTATTATTTACTGCGTATTGGGCGGGGTAAGTTATTTTTCGCTTCCTTTACCAAAAAATATCGGGTTGTGGTTGTTTTTTGTAGCGTTTGGATTGTTCCATTGGGTTGTAATATTTTCTTTTATTGCTACATATGCAAATTTGTCCAATATGATAGGAGATGAGAGACTAAAGGAATTAAGTCTAGTTAAAGTTATTGCAAGGAAAATTAATTTTTACGGTTTAGTGTGGCTTGTGCTATTGATTGTTTGTGGTGTGTCAGGAATTTTCACCGAATGGAGCATTTTGCCTCTTGTAATAGGTAACATGATAGTTACTTTTTTAATGGCGATTGTTTTTAATATAGATATTTCTCGATATCAGATATCAAGTATCATTGGCGCTGTAAAAGCAGTACGTAATAAATCTTATAACTAACATATATGAGAGTTCTTGATTAAGGTTTGCCCGGTTACATTGGGTAAACCTGCACTTTATTCACTTGAGATTGAAATGAAATAAATTAATCAAGACATAAAAGTCTTAGCTTAGCCCTGCTTTTCGGTAGGGTGTTCACATCATGTTATTTGAAATGTTGAGGTTCCCATGCTCATACATCTGACCCCATCTTATTTTCTGAATTACTCAAACATCTCGGTTAATTTAATTGATGTTGAAATTCCTGAGTTAGGTCTGCGCTTGCAAGAAGAAAGAGATATTACTGTCAGGTTCCCGTCGCCTAATAAACGTCTGCATTATGTTTGTCGAAAAAAAGGACGTAAAGCTGTTAAGGGAATTTTACTTAATACGGATAAACACGTGTCTGACATTACTGTTATTACTCGCTGGGCTGTACAGGGCGATGTATCGGTACATCGGGTGCATATGCACATTGTAGGCAATGACGATGCAGCAACAGACTTAATTCAACTATGGAGTGGGTTTTACAATTCACCTTACGGTGATAAAACTCCGGAAGTAGCCATGAACTGGATACCTGCTTCCTGTCAGCCTCGTTTGACCGTCAATGCCGGTGACAGACCATCAGTGCGCGAAACTGCCATCTGGCGTCGTGCCGATCCGGCTGGAATTATCCGGCAGCAAACCGAGTATTACACTGCTGCGACCGTGGAGCCTGAACGCCTGATTTCTCCCTGGCGTGGTAATAAAAGCCTCCCGGCTCTGGAGGATGCGTTTGACTGTAAAGTGCGTGAGTGCTCTGACACATTGCGCGTACTGTTCTCCACTCCTGGCGTAACCGTATGCCCGGTTACCGAGCAAGAAGAGCTTATAAAAAACGACCTGAAGGAAACAGGCAGGCTCGATGCATTCACCTCGCTTATTCAGCCCGTAATGCAGGAAGTACGTACAGTCTGCCCGGTCTTTTTTACGAATACTAATAACCTGATGAACGTTATCCGTCAGTTCTCCTCGCATTTTCGCGCCCTGACCGACTCAGAAAAACATTTTGTTGAAAGCCAGATTAACCAGCCGCTGTTTCAGGTGGATTAAGCAGAACCTCACATCAGCCCGCATGGGCCAGTTTGTATCGTAATAATCTCTTCGCAGTCACCTGCCTGGTTTTGGGTACCCGAAACTTTGCAAGTAAGTCTTTGACTTCAAGAAAAGGATTTTCCTATGAGCCTTAACGCCCGCGATTTCACCCAGGGCGGTCAGGTGATGAAATACATGATTGGCATGTTTCTGCAGATCATGAACATCGCCTCATACTGGGTTGTGCTTTTTTCTGTACTGATATTTTTAGGCTGGATGCTCCTGCGGCTTACGCTGCAGGAATTTTTACACGGCTGTGCCTACTGGTTCGCAAAACCACTGGCTAAATTAAATGAAGGGCCCAGCTGGACCTTTCATTTTGAGCGTCCGGGCGGCGAAGTCGTGGAGTTCAAACACACCGCACTGCAGGTATTAAACGATCCCTATTTTGTGCTGATGGGGGAACGTGTCAAAGACAACGCTTTTTACGGTTGGGGTATTGCATCAATCAGCTTTTTGGCCGCCATGATGGCTGTTACCTGGTATCTGGGTAGCAAAGGAGCCAGTCAACGCAAGAGCGAGATTACTGGGGGCAGGACGCTTGCTGACAACCCGGAAGAATTAAACCGACTGCTCAAAAAGGCAGGCCTCAAATCGCCTCTGTCTATATGCGGTCTGCATATTCTGCAGGATTCAGAAATCCAGAACTTTGGCCTGCATGGTACTGTAGGGACCGGCAAAACTACTGCGATGAACGACATGCTACGCCAGCTACGTGAACGGGGCGATCGCGTCGTTATTTATGATAAAGGTAATAACTTTATTCCCATTTTCTACCGACAGGATAGAGACATCATTCTTAATCCTTTCGAAGTGCGCTGTGCTTCGTGGGACCTGTGGGAAGAATGTCAGACAGTGGGCGAGTTTGAAAACTTTGCGGTCTCACTCTTACCCGACAGCAGCGGTAGTAGCGATCCGTTTTGGGTGCTGTCGGCCCGCTCGTTGTTTGTGGCCACTGCGCGGAGAATGGCCCGTGAGAAGAACCGTAGTATCAGCGGACTGCTGAAAAAATTAATGTCCATTAGCCTGGCAGAACTGCGCCAGTACCTTGATGGTACAGACGCGGCAAATCTGGTAGATGGCAGCATCGAAAAAACTGCGATGACCATTCGCACAATCCTTACCACCTATGTTCGATCGCTTCGCTACCTTCAGGGACTCGATCAGAAAGGGCGTCGCCCCTTCAATATCCGTGACTGGCTGCATACCGAGGACGCTAACGGTGATAATTCGTGGATTTTTATCTCGAGCGACGGCAGTAATCACAACGCGCTAAAACCACTGTTGAGCGCATGGCTCTATATAACCATGTGCAACATTCTGGGCCTGAAAGCTAATCGCCAGCGGCGCATCTGGCTTTTCCTTGATGAGCTTCCATCCCTGCACAAACTGCCTGTCTTGCCGGAATTTTGTGCAGAGGCGCGTAAGTTCGGCGGTTGTACCCTCGTAGGTTTGCAGAACTACCCGCAACTGGAGCAAATCTACGGTAACTACATGGCCAAATCTATCTGGGATTTGCTGAATACCCGTATGTTTTACCGTGCACCCAGCGGTTCTGTCGCAGAATGGGTGCAGAAGGAAATCGGTGAAAAAAAACATAAAAAGTTCAAGGATCAGTACAGCTATGGCATCGACATTATCCGCGACGGCGTACAGTACTCCAAAGACGAGATCAACGAATACCTGGTCAGCTATTCAGACGTGCAAAAACTGAACGATCTCGAATGTTATGTCACTTTGCCAGGTAGTTGGCCGGTGGTACGCATGAAACTGCCCTGGAAACCCTATCGCGAAATCGCAGAAGGTCACATTTCACGTGATGTTGAAGAGGCGTTAGATCCAGATATTGAGGCAAAGCTTGCGAACCAGGACAGTGATAGCCGGATAAGTCAAATTATGGGCCGACTCTTTGGCGACACAGTGTGTCCCGCTGAAGGTGCCGATGCAACCGCCAAAACAGAATCTTTACCAGCTGTGCAATCTGAACAGGAAGAATCTGGCGGACGCGTAGTGGTAGTGACCTTACCAGTACTCACTGAAGACAACACAGCCTCTGCTGTTACATTGCCGACCAAAGAGCCAGCTGCAGCGCCACAACCGGAAGCAGATAAACCCCTTCAGTCGGTGGATGCTGTAAAACACCGCGATTTCGACCCTGACGATCGTTTCTGAGGTGGATTATGCTGTCTGTTTCTTCAGTCAAAAATGCCGGTAAGGCTGGTGCTTATTACACCAAAGAAGATAACTATTACTTTCTGGGCGAGCAGTCCACTGAATGGTATGGAACTGGTTCAGAAAATCTGGGTCTTGAAGGCCCGATAAACCCTGAAACCTTTATGGCCGTACTGGAAGGCAAGCTTCCGGATGGCACAGATATGAGCCGGATGGAGGGCGGCGTAAATAAACATCGCCCCGGTTATGATCTCACGTTTTCAGCACCCAAAAGCGCTTCGGTACTGGCGCTGGTGACCGGCGACACTTTTCTGATTGATGCGCATAAAGAGGCTGTGCGCCGCACGCTGGATGAGGTGGAAAAGCTCGCTACCACGCGCACTATGTCAGACGGCATCACCAGTATGGAGCAAACCGGCAATTTAGTGATCGCAACCTTCATGCATGACACCAGCCGCAACCTTGACCCTGCAATGCATACCCATGCAGTTGTAGCTAATGCAACACTTTCAAAGGATGGATGGAAAACTCTGTCTACCGATACTAAAGGCAAGCAGGGTTTCACCGACATCGTGTGGAAAGAACAGGTCAGCATCGGCGCTCTTTATCGCGGACATTATCGCTCAATTATTGAGCCAGCAGGTTATCAGACAGAAGATACCGGTCCCCGTGGTGAATGGGATATCACTGGTGTGCCGGTGACACCCTTTTCTTCCCGCCGCCAGGAGATTATCGATCTCGTTGGAGAGGATGCCACGGCGAAGCAAAAGAGCATAGCTGCGCTTGATTCGCGACAGGCGAAGCATCTGGAAGACCCTGAAGCTCTGCGCGAACACTGGCAGGAGAAGTTGAAGGAAACCGGCTTCGATGTCGGGAAATTCAGGCAGGAGGTGCTCGAGAGGCGTCTGAAATACCAGAAAAATGATATTGAAAATACCAGAGTCAAAGGAAAAGCTGCCGAATCCATCACGCCTTCTGAGTTAGATGGTGTGGTACGGGAGACAATTGATCGCTTGTCTTTAAAAAACGTGCGTGTGACTTACGATGACGTGATGACAAATTTACTTAACCACATCCCTATGGAGCGTGGTGTCTACGTAAAAGCGCGTCAGGCAATCAACAATGCCGTTTCTCGTGGTCAGTTAATTGCTGTGGACAAAAATCAGACGCTGTTTACAACTGCTCTCCACGTTCGCGACGAAGCGCGTCTGGCACAGCTTGCAGCCGGACTTGCAGAAAAACGCGGTATGCTCGTAATGCCAGCAGCTAAAAAAGGTGTGCTGGCACAAATAGCTGATGCTGATCGCGCTGTATCACTCATAGACGTGCGTGGCGGCACGCAGTTTATCAGTGAACTGAACCGCAGTGTCATAACAATGGCCAGCGAAAATAAACGTCCGCTGATCGTTGTGGCCGCAGATGGAGCTGCATATAAACGCCAGAAAAATGATTTTCAGGATAAACCAGGCGTAATGCTCATGACAGCGGAAGAGATAAAAACGGCTGAGTTACCGTCGCGTCCGCTGGTGATGGTAGCTGAATCAGAACGATTTAATACATCCGGATTACACGATGTGTTGAAAATAGCGGCACAGCACGACGCTACCACCCTGGTCTTCGATACTCACGCAAGGCGAGCAGCAGGCTTTGCTTCCGCAGTACTGAGCAGTGCTGGCGTGAAGCAGTTTACCGCGACACCGAAGAGCGAAGATGTACGTGTAACAATGGTTCAGAAAGACACGGTCCAGGATCGGCTCCGTGTTGCTGCACGCTATTACGCACAGGAAAAAGCGCAAGGAAGACCTGTGTCGCTGCAGGCGGGCAATGCACGTACGCGTGACCAGCTTACGAACCAGACCCGGGAAATCCTTACTGAAGAGGGGGTGCTTGGAAGGGTACTGGGCGAAGTTACTGTTCGGGTACCGGTATGGCTTGATACCTCTAACCGTAACGATCGCAGCATCTATCGCAAGGATATGGTGCTCGAGAAACATGAGGGAAAAGGGGAGAAGACCGTTTTCACCATCACCGGCGTGAGCGAACGTCACAATTTGCTGACCGTGTCGGATGAGAAGGGACAGAAGCACGGGATCAGTATCAGCAGTATCGACAGCCATTACCGGCTGTTTCGCGAGAAAAAACTGGAGCTGCGGGAAGGCGAGCAACTGCGTGCTACTGCAGAACTTAACATCCGCGCCGCCAGTGGTGAAAAACTGACTGTCACAGGTGTAAAGGAGGGGCGCTGGTTGTTCAGGGATGTTATCACAATGAAAAACTCAAAGGGGCAGAGCGTAAGGGTGGATCGTAATGCGCCGCTGTATGTTGACTATGCCTATGCAGAGTCTTTTGGTAATACGCGGCGTAGCGAGGGCACCGTGTTAGCCGTGCTGTCGGGCAAAGATGTAAACGATTCAACCATTAACATGCTACGCCGCAGTGGGTCAGACGTGATCGCATTCACTCCGCTTGATGAAGCGACCATCAACAGACGGCTTAAGGAAAACGGTCCGGTTGTGAGCGTGACACAAAGTATCAGGTCACTCGCTGGTGAAAGTGATCTGACTGATGCGTTAAGAGAACTCGAGTCCCGGAAAATGTCGCGACCGGAGCGCGTGGTACGACTGGCCATAGAGAAGGCCACTGGCACGAAAGTGACGTTTACCGGCGTCAATGTAATGGCTGAAATGATTAACACCGACAGCAGTATCAGCCCTCAGCGTGCGGCAAATGAACTTTTGCGGTTAGTGCAGCGCGGAGAAATTTTTGCGCTGAGTGCGGAGCAGGGACCAGCTGGCACGTTTGTTTCACGTGAAAATTTTGAAAATGAGGTAACAATCCTCCGTCACATTGCTGAAGGCAAAAACAGTGTAAAACCACTTCTTGAAGGAGGATTGAGCAAAGACAAGGCTGCAGGACTGACGGATGGCCAGCGCGAATCTGGCAACCTTATTCTGACGACCCGTGACCGTTTCATCGCAATACAGGGTTATGCCGGAGTGGGTAAAACCACGCAGTTTCGAGCTGTGGCAGCGGCGCTGTCGGCTGTGCAGAATGCTCCCGAAATTCGCGGTCTTGCCCCTACGCACCGCGCTGTCAGCGAACTTTCTGGCGCAGGTATTCCTGCACAAACTATTGCCAGCTTTCTTAGCGAAAGTAGTAAGTGGCAAGCCGCCGGGCAGCCGCGTGATTTTAGCAACACCGTTTTTGTAATTGATGAATCATCCATGAACGGTAATGCTCAGATGGCTTCACTGATGAATCTTATAGCTGAGGGCGGTGGTAGAGCTGTGCTCAGCGGTGATAAGGACCAGTTGAAGTCTCTGGAGTCCGGTGCACCATTTACGCTTACCCTTGAACGCAGTGCGGCTGATATTACTGTAATGAAAGAAATTGTGCGCCAGATCCCCGCATTAAAGCCTGCAGTAGAAGCAATTATCGCTGGCAACGTCCGTGAGGCAGTTCGGGTTTCGGAGAAAATAAGTCCAAAAGTTGTACCGCGTCTTCCGGGCGCTTATGTGCCGAAAAGCAGTGCTATTGATGGTGTTAGTAAAATCGAAGGCGTGTCCGATCCGGATAATAATTCGGCACTGAATCTTATCGGGCTTATAGCAGATGATTACACTGGCCGGACGCCGGATGCCCGAAACAACACTCTTATTGTGTCGGAACTTAATGAAGATCGGCAGGCTATAAACGATGCGGTTCATGAAAAACTGAAGAAACAGGGCGCTCTTGGTGACAGTGTCACGGTGCCGCTGCTGGTACGCATTAATAACAGTAACGCAGATCTTGGTCGTCAAAAGTTCTGGGCCGATCATTTTGGTAGCGTGGTACGTCAGGGCGAAAAATATTATCGGGTTAGCATAACTGAAGTTGAAAGCGGCATAGTACATCTGACCGGGCTGGACGACACAGCGAACCGGTGGATGAGCCCAGCTGAATTGCGTAAAGAGAATGTGGCGGTTTTCGATGAGGTGAAGCGTGAAATCAGCGTTGGAGAAAAAATCCGTCTTACGTCTACCGATCGTGAGCGCAACCTGCGAGCCAGCGACATTGCGGTTGTATCAGGTATCAGCGACGATGGTAAAATCACACTTGATACGGGTCATCAGCAGGTTCTCCTTGATCCCACAGCCCGCCACGCAGATCGACATATGGATTACGGCTACGCCGTTACGACATACAGCTCACAGGGCGCTTCAGTAAAATATCTGATAGGCCTTTTTGGTGAGTCTGGTGCCAGAAAACGAATGGCCGCTCTGGACAGTACCTACGTGCAGCTGTCCCGCTCAAAAGAACATATTCAGACTTATTTTGACAACATGTCAGGCTGGATTAGCCGTGTTGAGAGAAACAGCGGGCGTCGTCAGACGGTACACGACATTCTGATGCAAAATGAAGACGTGCGCGCCGGGCGGGAGATGCTGGTATGGAATAAAAGCTTGCCGGTATCTGATACTCGCCTGGCCGATCGGGTTGATCAAGCCCTGACGGCAGATGCGCGCTTTATGGCTGGGAAATCGCCTGAAATGATTTGGCCTGTTATTAACGAACATGGCAGGCAGCGGGGTAACTGGCATGTACCCGTGTCGCCTACTAGCGGGAATGTAAACTTTGATGCCGCGCATTATGAAGGCGCAGCGGACGGCAACCATATAGTTCTGCAGCGCGGTGAAAAGCATGGGAAGGTGCTGGAAGCGGCGGATATTTCAGAAGCGCTTCAGTTAATGAAAGAGAATCCCGAAAGCCCGGTGGTGCTGTCTGCTGACCACAGTAAACCCTCTGAGAACAAAAGCCTGCCGGTTGAGGCTGAGTCTTCCGGTGATGAACTGGACCGTCGCGAGGCCGAGGTGCTGGAAAAAGCTATTAAGGCCGCACAGGAACAGGAAGAGAAAATACAGGAACCTTCCATCGATGATGAACGGCACTCTCCGGATGTCAGTGACAGGGATTATGAGGCCACGCTTGAATCTGCACTTGAAGCAGCTCTGGAGGAGCTGCAGGCAGAAGAAGAAATTGATTACCGCGACTACGAGCTCTGGACAGAGCGTGAAAACCATACCCCGATGATGAATGAGGAAATCAATGTCATGCGCCATGAGCGAAGTGAACCTGAGCCGGAACTGGAAAATAAAATTCAAAAAACACTTGAGTAATGTTCTCTGGATTAACTGTCACCGTCCGCTGAACTTTCGGTACTTCTTTCACCCCTGAAGTCGTCTGGGATGAACCAGTCTTAGCCTGCAGCTACCTGAACAACTGGACATCCCACTGGACGAAGGGAACGGACTGGTAACAGACGTACTCCCTGAAAACGATCCTGAAACGTAACCGTGCGCCAACACGGATTATGTTAATAAAGTAAGTCGCTGATTTCTGGAATCTGTAGTATTCTCTGCGAATGATCCACGTTTGATCCTTGAGGAGGCAGAGATGTCACAGCCCGGAGATACGGTATCTTCCTCATCGAAACCTAAACGGTCTTACCGTAAAGGCGCTCCTTTGAGCGTCAGTGAACGTAAGATGCGCTCAGTATCGCGTAAACGAGAAACTCACAAACCTGTCAATGTGTTTATCCGCAATGCTCAGAAAGACAAACTGGATGCATTGTGTAAAACACAGGGGCTGACCCAGGCAGAAGCGATCGAATACCTGATTAATCAGGTATGCGGCAGTGAGTAGTCACAATTCGTTGCTAATGACCGGTTTAAGTGATAGTTTAATGAGCAATTGAAGCATTTGGCTGGCCACGCCGTAAGGTGGCAGGGAGCTGGTTCAGGCAAAGATTCGCCCGGAACCAGAAAAGCAAAAACCCCGAAAATCTTCACCTAGTTTGGCGACGAGTCGAAGATTAACGGGGCCCAACTAATCTGTACAGAAGCTGTTGCTCTGTACGGGGAGTATAGTTTTATGCTCAGAAAACTGCAATACCCGTTTCTGTGCTATTTGCTCCTTCTGTGCAACATAAGCGCAGGAAGTTGTGGCTAACGGAACGCAGCACTGGAGTCAGCTTAGTCAGGACGATCAGATTCATTTCTGGCAAGACGTTGATGATGGACACGTTAATTCTTTTCTGGTAGCCCCGGAAAAGAAACGTACACGTCGTCGTCGCGGCGAGCATTCCACCAAACCTAAATGCGAAAATCCTTTCTGGTTCCGCCCTGCGCACTACAAGGCGCTTGGCGGCCAACTTGGTTATGCCTATAACCGTCTGGTAAAAAAAGATCCTGCAACAGGACAGTGCAGTTTACGTATGCATATGTCCCTGCATCCATTTTATGTCCGCGAGCGACTTCGGGCAGGGCGAAAGTACGCATTTCGTCCTGAGAAAAAACGTTTGCTGGATGCCCTGTGGCCAGTGCTTGTTAGTTTTTGCGATGCCGGCAAGCATACCGTAGGTATGTGTATTTCCAGGCTGGCCAGAGAACTCAGCCCAAAGGACACAAAAGGGAATGTCATACCTGAAACGGAAGTTACGGTTTCTCGTCTTTCCAGCCTTATCGCTGAGCAGGTGCGCTTCGGCACGCTTGGAGTGTCAGAAGAAACCGCCTGGGACCGTGAATCGCGTAAGAGGCTGCCTAAATATGTCTGGATAACTACGACTGGCTGGCAGATGCTGGGTGTGGATCTCACGAAACTGCAGGCACAACAGAAGAAGCGGCTGCATGAAAGCGAAGAGCGCCGTCGCCTCATTGAGGAAGGTATTTTAGATGAGGATGAGGAGATTTCTGTACATGCGGCCAGACGGCGTTGGTATCTTCAGCGCAGGCATGAAGCGTTGATATATCGCCGTGAGAAAGGGGCTGCCCGTAAACGTGCCAACCGGCTGGCCAGACTGCCTCTGGATAGCCAGATTCATGAAATGTCACGGCATATCCTTAAAACGCTGCCGCCAGATGAAGCCTACTGGTGCACCCCTGAACGTCTGAAACAACTGGCTGTTCAGCATCTTTACCAGCTCGAATTGTCACTGGCCATACCGCCACCCCATTAACCTGGATTCTTTTATACAAATTTTAGCGCCAGCCCCTCCGGGGCTTTTGGTGCTGGCAAGATCCGTCCTTTTTTCACCTGACTAAAGCCTTCCCAACAGAATCTTCAGATTTCCGTCTATTTTTACCGTCGAGTATCGCGCTTCCGGATGAATCGTTCCGTTTATCCACAGAATTCCGCAAACATATAAATTGAGTTTTACGCAAACGGATAACGACGAATCCGGAATATCATCTAAAACCCCTTATAAATCCCCTGCAACGCAAGCGTGCAGGGAAATTCTTTGTCTGTTGTAACTCTGTGGAAAAATAAAAAGGACCGGCTTTGCAGCGGACTAGCGTCCTCGCCAGCCTGGAAACAGCAAAAGTACCTCCCACCGCAAGCGGCGGGCATAACACGATTAGTTACAACACTCAAGAATTGCATCCCGTACTGAAACCAGAAACCTCAGCACCGGCGACAACATTCGGAAGACGATCGGGGAAACCTCACCACCTGAGCAACATCGACCCACTAAAGAGCCGCCCCCGCCCGGGCCAGAGGCCCGGAACAGGAGTGGCTTTAATGAATGATGTAACTAAAGCTCTAACTCTCAGTTGCCCTGGACGGGCAGCTGAGAGCAAGACCCCGGAAATCACGCCCTTAACGCCGCTCTGCGTCGTTAAGCCCGCTCACCGGGGCTTTGGCTTTAGAGACACTAATTTATCGCTGTAAGTCCGCTGGGCTTAGCAGGAAGGAGGGGGATTGAAGATCCTGTACGATCGGAACCGGCTGCGCCGGGCTACCGGTGCCATTCTGTTTTCGAGCTGCCCTCAACATCCACTGGCACCTTCATGCCGCGAAACGCGGCATTTATCCTTACATGGAAGTGAACACCTGAAGTTAATTACTGGTAACGTCAGTAATTACTACACCGTTACCATCAGAGCCACCACCTATTGTTACTTCGTATGTATGCCCGGTTTCAGGCGTCACGCTTCCTGAAAATGTCCGGTCAAAATTGTGATAAATTCCCTGTTCTCTGTGCACCCATTTTATGCTATATGTGTCGCCAGCTTTGACTCTGTATTCCATATAACTTTTATTGGACAGATTTGAGGAAACGGGGGCACTACCTTCCACTTTTTTCCCATAACTGGACTTTATCCCCATAATCGCAAACCGGGCGTTAACACTGAATTCTTTATCAGGGTCGGCAGCTCCAGACCACCTGACACTAAAGGGTACCGGCTGAAGCACCTGACCTGAAGCTTGTCGAAGTTTCGTATAAACGGGGCTGTTATTAAACCGCAGATAAGCTGCATTTTCTCCTGTGTAGTCTGGTAAAACCGGCTGAAAAGACGCTGCACAACCAGCCAGAGAAAGAGATAAGAGAACGGTGGAAAGTGAAGATAATTTCATATAATACATCCATGATTAATGAATTTTAATGTCAGAACCTGGCCCGATATGCAGATAAATAATCTGCACGAGCACCACTAAAACTTATATTTATCAGTAGTTATAATTATTATTTGCATAATACAAAAATAATTTATTTCATCAAATAGTTAATTTGTGAAACTCACTATTTTTCGGAATGTATCAACCTCAGCTTTAAGGTTGTTCAGTAAGTTTTCATATCTGCGTAAGTATAAGTTGTGGGGAAACCACTTCTGGGCCAAAGGTTACTGCGTGGACACCGTAGGTGTGAATGCGGAAATGATCCGTAAGGATGTAAAACATCAGGAAAAGCACGAATATGATGAAAAGAAATTATCGAAAAAATGGAGAATCGTATGTCCCCTGCCCCATTTTTATGCTGTCTTAACCGCCAATGGAAATATTCTGATATGTCAGATAGTCCTTGGTTAACCAGGAGCGGATACCTCAGTCTGAGTCACGGAATAATTTTATGGCGTGCTCATTATGACCCTTTGGGGCAGGTGGAGGAGACCGCTGTTATGACCGAAGCCCTTTTACAGGCCGGACTTATTGATTCCACTCCGAGGAGAAGAAGAGAATTTATCTGTGGCCGCCAACTGCTTATGTACGCCCTGAAGCTGACACATCCGCCTGGCAGGCTTCCCTCTGGCGCACCTGATATTTCTGCCGGGTACGGAGCTTCTCTGTCACATTCAGGAGACAGCATAGTAATGATCAGTGGCCCTGACGATTTTCTGTACGGTGTTGATATTGAACCTCTGCTGAATTTCAGATCATTCCCTGCTGTTGTAAACCGAATGGCTACACAAGCCGAAGCTACTTGGTTTTACGGACTAGCAGAAGAAGAAAAATCACGGGCAGCCACATTGCTTTTCTCTGCGAAGGAAACACTGTTAAAAATGGTGAGCGGTTTGAACCCTAGCAGGATCAGTTTCCGCGCTCTTCGGTCTGTCAGGTTACCTGAAAAAGGACAGTGGCGGTTTTCTGTACCCTATAGCATTCATAAACGCTGTGAAGTGGTTGTCTATTACAAATTTTCGAAAGATGATGTAATAACATGGACATTTCTTCACAGGGAAGGGAGGCTTCCCTGTGAAAGGAATTTTACTTTTTACGTAATGCGGTAGCGCATTTTGTGAGAGCAGTCATAGCATCACGTAAATGAAGACGTATTTTCGACCCAATCACCCGTCCAAATAGCGGGGCCAGAACACCAGTCATTGTTACGGTGTGCCTGATTTTTGCATGGTGACCGGTTTCAGTAGCTGGCAAATATTCATGCTCGAAAACCACCCGGGTAAGCGGCAACTTGGCTGAATCAGAGAAAAACCGGTTAACAACTACCTTATCCAGTGTGAAAGCCACTTCCGGCCCACTGATTGGCTTCATTCTTCCCGTTGTGCCCTTTTCAAATTCGCCGTTGAGCCTGACCCATTCTAGTTCTTTATCCCAGCGAGGCCAGTTGGTTGTATCTTTCCATTGTATCCAGATTTCAGAAGCAGTAGCTTCTGTGCTGACTTCTTCACTGTGTTTCCATACAAACATAATTAATTTCCTAATACGTATCTTATTTAACCGAAAGATGAGTCTTTCCTGACAAGCAAAATGGAAGTGCAAACAGTACAATAATGGCTGCCGTCACCGGAAGATATTTTAAGCCACCGAACGAAATCTGACAGGAACCAATAAAAGAGCTGAAAGATATCCCGAGATTAAAGGCGGATACATTCAGTGCAGCGGAAACACGAGCAGGAAGTATGCCAGATGAGACCACTACCCAACTTTGAACAATAGGAGCTGTGGCAAACGCACCCATACTCCAGATGAACAATCCTGCTGCAGGGTATAAATACACGCCTAACAGACCGACAACTTGAAGCAGCAAGGTAACGCAAAGTGTCAACCTGATCCCTAACCTGTCAGGTAGTATTCCACCAAATATGTTTCCGGCAAGAGAACCTACTCCAGCCAGTCCCATCATAAGGGCCACCTGTTTTGTATCCAGTCCGGCACTAAATGTCAGCCAAGGAGCTACATATGCAAAGAATACAAACCCTCCACCAAAAGCCAAGATCGTAAAACATAAGGGTTGGATTAACGCCAGGGTAAAAGTAGGTTTCAGTCGGACTTCGTTGCTAGTTGTCACGGTAATACCAAAAGAAACAGGCAAGACCTTCAACAGCAGCAGTGCACTGACACCTGATATGGCTGAAATACAGACAAATGGCCATTGCCAGCCATACTGCTCTGCGGCTAACATACCCAGTGGCACACCTCCCACCACAGCCAGCGTCAGTCCGGAGAACATGAGAGCTATTGCAAGAGGGACTCTCCGGGCGCTGATGACAGATGCGAGGCTTGCGCTGGCCACACTAAAATATGCACCATGAATGATGCCAGACAGAAATCGGAGCGCGAGTAACGCCCAAGAATGACTGGCTATCACAAACAGCGCATTTAATAGTGCGAAGGTAGCTATCATAATAATACACAGTAACCGACCGGACTGTCTGCGTGTTAACAATATAAGCACGGGGGCACCGATAGTAATACCCAGCGCATAAATGCTGATCAGCAATCCAGCTTCCCCGATAGGAACAGACAAAGCACTGGCAGCGGAATCAAGCAGTCCAATAATGATAAATTCCGATAAACCAGCGGCGAATGCTGTCAATGCCAAGACGGGAACAACCGTGCTAAATATGATTTTAGACACGCAAGAACCTCACCTAAGAAACGTGGTAAAAATGAAATCGGACAGTCGTTCCCGGAGCGTGGTGGCCAGCGCCGCTTTATATACGCGGCGATAACAGACACATAAACCACTGTCGGTTTCATATTCCCATATACCCGACTGGATCAACTCTCCGGCACTATCACGTGCACCGATGAAAACACGATCCCCTCGACGTCGACGGGTGATAATCAGTGAATCGAGTCCGTCCAGGCCTTTTAGTGTCAGCTCGACTTTATGAGGAGATAGCTGATACCAAGCAATGGTTCCGGACCAGGCATTTACTAAGCTGGCCCATTCCAGTTTGTCAAAAAATGTGTTTTTTGATATCTGATCGAAAACCACGATTACAGGATAATATTGGGCCATTACCCCCCCTTCATCGCAGTGCGAATCAATTCCGCATCACTGGGGCCTATTTCAAAAAAACCCCGTCTGGCTAGCATCCCCCATCCAGAATGTGAAGTGAACTGTAACCCAGCAACGTCTTTGAGTACCACAGCACGGAGGTTTTCTGTAAAAGTTACATCTTTACGGAAAGGCATGAAACCCGGAAACTGTTCAACCTGGTAAACAACGTCGTCTCTGAAGACACAATGATATTCCACAGTTTTTAACATCTCTCCTTTGCCCATTTCAGTGCGGGGGCAGTATATAAATACTTCATCCCCCGCATGAGTCTGGCGCAAAGGGGCTGCTTTTCCATGGCATACTTGGAGAAATCCGGAGCTGGCTGCGATAGACGCATGCTCACGTGAAATAACAGCAACCCAATGTTTCATTACAGTGAATCTTCCTTCTGCTGCACAAAATCTGCCAGTTTTTCAACGCTGTCCACCACATCAGCTTGTAACTTTTCAAGTAATGGATGAGGGAGTGTACTTGGAGAGTTTGCTGTGGCCAAAATAGAGTGGGTCAGTTTTACCAACTCCTCATTTTTATCCGGGGACAGCGTATGACCAAATGACAGTGAGCCAAATGAAGTCTGGGCTGTCGTGGTAAAATGAAAGCCTGCGATCAATGCAGTAACACACACCGGCACAGGCCCTTGTCCAGTAACAATTTCAAAACGTTTCCCCAGAGTAAGTCCGTTATCTTGGGCACGAGTACCTTTTAGTGAAGCATCCCACTTATGCCAGTCTTCAAGAGCTTCCCAAACATCCCAAATCCGGGACGCATAAAGGGCTGGTATGGTAACACTGGATTCAAAAACAAAAGTCATATCAGATATTGAAGACATGTTGGTAAAGTTCCTTATGTAAAGTGAGTGTTTCTATAACTGTGCTCTCGTTGTCCTGTGAGAGCACAATACTGAGGGCCCCGAATGCCACCGTTGAATTGACAGAAAGTTGACTACTGCCGATTTTTTGCGGCAGACATTCGAAGGTTCCGACAATGACACAGCCCATGCGCATACCATTACGATCCCGCTGGAAAATGCTGTCGATCGCTGCAGCCTGAATACCAGTATCTGTTGTGGCCAGTGTCAGGGCTTCAGCTGTATTACCGTGTTCTATGGTCAGGTAACCCTGCAGAGTGGCAGGAAACCACGCCGTTGCTACGTAACAGTTTATCGCTTCAAGTATTGCTGACTGACTACCGCACATCATTTCAGCAACATAATCCCAGTTAGCAAAACGATTCAGAATAAGTAGTGGGGTTTGCGTGGGATCACCTCCAAACTCTTTCAGCCGTTTATTCAAAGAAAAATGCTGCCACATTGCACCAGCCATTCTGTTATTCACTGGCAATTTTGGACGTTCCCGACGAGGGGTAAGTGCCTCAAACTCTCTGACAGTGAGCGTTTTTTTATCCTGATCACAAATAAACTCAGCAGCGCTGGGCTTAAGAAAACAACGATAAGTTTCAGCCATTGACTAACTCCAGTATCAGTGCTGCATGAATACCTGAAAAACCACTTGCCGTTTTAAGGACAGCGTTGAAATCAGAATTTATAGGAGCATGTCGAGCCGTGATCTGCGGATAAGCGTTTACCGGCAGTCCATAGGGAGTGGGAGGTAAAATACCGGTCATCATCATTTTCCACGTCAATGCTACTTCAATCATATTTGCCCCTCCCAAAGCATGTCCGTGATTACCTTTGAATGCAGTTACCGGAGGAATATCATGACCAATAACATCCAGCAGAGCCTGATATTCAGCCAGATCGTTCTGCTGAGTACCCGACGCATGAAGGTTGATATGAGTGATGGCTTCTGCACTTATGTCTGCATCTGTTAATGCTTTTTCGATACTCTGACGTATGGCACGGCCATCTGTTTCGATATCAGTCATATGAAAAGCGCTGGAAACACAGCCGTAACCGGTAACGGCCACTCCATCGCCTTCAGGACGATTGGTTGTGATAAGTACGGCTCCGCCGCCATCCGCAAACAAAAAACCATCGCGATCAGTACAGAATGGCCTGGAAGGATTGGCAGATAGAGAATCAGAATAACTTCGGGTAGCATTGATTTTGTTAAATGATTCAATTGCCAGAGGAGTTAGTCCAAAATCCAGCGACATAACCAACCCACGGGTTACGTTCAGCTGGTGCATAAGTGCACGGGCTAACCCCATAGCTTGTAAGCCAGCACAGCATCCGGTGGGTATGGTAACAAAACGCGTATGCTCTCCCCATGCAGCGGTCTTTCTAAATACATTTTCAGTTGCAGCGAAATCAAGCAACTCTGAAGAAATAGTATTACAGCTGTAAACTTGATGTTCTGCTTCGGCTAGGTTCCCTACCGCACTTGCAAAAAAAATCACATCGACTGACGTTGTCAACTTAAGCTCGCTAACAAGACTGATTATCTTCTGGCTGAAAAGCGAACCATAATCGGAAAGATTTTCTCTCGTTCCTGGTTCACATTCCGCAACTAGATAGGACTGACCATTAGCCAAAGAGATAGTCGAGTGAACGGTGTTTCCGTCAATGATATTTTGCCAAATGTCGTCAAGAGATGAACCCAACGGACTAACAGCTGACGCTCGTTCAATATAAACAGGTTTCATTCAATTATCCTTGCTACTGCTCGCGTCCAAGCAGCACCACAATGAAGTTTCACTGGCAGCGCGATGAAATCAACCAACCTTGCACACTCGAAATGTTCAAGATTTGCCAGACGTTCTATCTGGTAATAAGGGCGAGTTCTACCAAGTACATGAGCAGGCCAGAGAACTGATGGGTTTTTCGTTTTCATATAGGCCTCTGACATCACGGAAAAAGGAGGATCAACGCTGAAACCGTCTGTGCCTATCAATGTGTATTCACGATCAAGTGCGGCGTTGATATAGTCGACCGGAATTCCCTTAAAGTCCGTAAAATAGCTAGTTTGGCCATAACGGCTGTATGCCCCGGTAATGAAAAATACTGCATGGGCCCGATCTGCATATTCGTCAAGTCGGGCGATGTAACTATCCCAATCCAGACTGATTTCGTATCCGGAACGGGCACTATCGGTAAATATCACGGCCCTGCCAATAAACTGATTAACGTCTGCAGCGGCGATGTCCTGTCCGTCCGGCGAATAATGAAGAGGCGCATCAATATGTGTTCCTTGGTGTGTCGACAAAGTGACAGTTTCATTTGATATGCCATATCCGTCTGGCCAGTCAGCTGGATGGATATCAAATCCTTTGCACAGATGCGAGATACCTTCCTTATGGCTCAGTGTATCAATTCTTATTGGCACCGGCTCACCATTTCCCGGGTAAAGGGTGCTGGAAATACATATGTACTTATTCATAAAATAGTTCCATAGGCAGGTGTGGATCACTCACATTGTGGAACTGGCGAGAAATGTTTAACTTCGCTGCCGTCATGTTTCCTGCCAGTATGCCTACTTGTTTTAACGCCGCCAGTGTGCCGTACTCAGTTAATGGACAGGGGGAACGTTGAGCGTCGCCAAGGGAAATAACATGGGGCTGATTGCACCTGAAAGTGTTTATATGTGGCGTGACGAAACCACGATAAAGGATGCTGCCTTCATCCACAGGTAAATCCTTCGTGTCAAAAAAGGCCAATAGCTCATCTTCGCTGACCGGATCTGACGGATGAGAGGAACAACCAAACGACACGTTGCTCTGAGATACCGGAATACGGAAATAGGTCCTGCCTCGTCCGCTCTGGACTGTGTCAGTCCAGAATCGCATCACGGTATCTGAGACTTCTCCAACAGAGCGGGTAATCAGGTAACGACAGGCTGTTATAGCCTCTGACGTTTTATTGATCCCGTAGGCTGCATCGTGAGTGACTGCGCGAGTTCCCCTGCAATCATAAATGCGGGCATAACCGGACAAGTCTGCAATTGATACAACCTCTTTTGTCTCATTACTAATTTTCTTACCTGTATGCATAAATAAGTAATCGGCGAGACGAAACTTATCGTAGACAAAAAAATTCTTGTTAGACGACAGAGGTATTTCACGCACTCTACCGTTATACTCCCAGATAATTGTTTTTTGTAGCGGCTTACAGAAATTGATCATCTCCTCCTCATTAAGCTTATTAAGCACAGTAAAAAAAACACGGCGAGGAATAATCTCCGGGATCTGTCCTACTGAAGATGAGGCCGGGCGATAGAGCGTTACAGGAGCAGCACCGACAAGGAAATAAGTAGAAAGCGCGGCGGTTACTCCACCTCCCACTATCGCAATGGAATTTTTCATAACATATTTCCAGTCAGAGAGGTTATATTTTCACGTAGAATCAAAAACATTTTTTTGGCTAGGGATGGCGAATAGGCGCTCTCTTCTAGTATTATTTTTCTTCGGGAAAATAGCTGGCTGGGGATAACATCATCAACCCACCAGTCGGCTTCCAGGGACAGGATGCCAGGCGGGGGAACAAGATGTTTTACCGTAATGACGGAATCCGAAAACCAACGTTCAATTTCAACAGTATCAGGTTGGTCATAGCCAGCCTCAAAAAGCATAAAAAAATGCTGGTACGTAGCCGTGGAGGATACAAGCCGGATATCTCTAACCCTACTGAGTGAATTTTTCCAGTTATCTAGATCCCAGATTAGAGCCAATGGATCACACCCTTCAGGGACTTCGGCGCGTGTCAGCAGGGTGAGGCTGAGTTTATTCACTCGTATCACCACTGCTGTGTCGTGCCCAAGTACTGAGAGCCACATTCATATGTTTACGGATCATGGCCAGCGGTCCTTCCGGGTCCACACCTTTATTAAGGGAAAATCCGTGGTAACTAACCAAGCGGGTCTGATTATCATTGCCAGAAATAAATCGCCACCCACCTTTATGACAACGAAAACCTTCTGGCGGTAAAGGTTGAGCAAAGTCAATGATACCGGCTTGAGAATTAAGGTAACGCATGGATTTCACGTGATATTCTTTTCCAGAACCGAATTCATCAATATACATGGAAAAAGTCTGTAAGCGGCCGTCATCATACTCTGAGTCAATTTTAATAACATGGTTAATAATTCCAGGCCAATTTCTATAATCTTTAATATAAGAATAAACAGTTTCCACATCCTTATTTAAAAGGACACTTCCTTGCATTATATAGGGTACGTCGTTAAACAACCAGTCGTCACGATTTACAGCTAGAAATCGGATTAGATCATCAACCGTAATAACCTCTTCTTCTTGAAGTGGCGAGTGGTTTATTGCTAGTGATGATACAAGATCCAGAAGCGTCATTAATTCCTGACTATCCAGATCATATTTTTTTCTGAGACTATCACTAGGGTTGATATTATCAGTAACAGATTGAATGAGGCCGAGTTCAAAAAACAGGTTGGTAATGTCTTTTTTTGCCAAATTTAAATCGAAATTCCTTTCCATATTTATCCATTTTAATTAAATTTTAGCCAGCCAGAAACTTTTACTTGATGAACCTAAATCAATCATATGATTATTCATGGCCCATGAACTCTGCTGTTGTTCAAGAGCAGTAGAATTCTCCCACATGCTGTCATCAAAAAACTCAAGCATTATATTCTGGAGCCATTGTTTCCCTTTTTCGGTTACCACCAGATAGGGGCCTTCATCATAAACCATACCATCCTGAATTAACCCGTTAAGAATATGACCAAAGTCAACGACAGGCTCAGCCCCCCATAAAGATTTATAATGCTCTTTATCTATTCTGTAATAAAGTAAGTTAAATATGATGTAACGCTGTCTGCTTATTATCGGCGACAACGGGGAACTGGCAGTAGTAAACGTATTTTCACCCGACATAACGTCTCTGATATAGCGTTCGACATCTTTTGAGGTACCAGTTCGTCGTTGGTTGATGAAACTATAGGCTCCGGGACCCACCCCAAGAGCATCCACACATTCCTTCATCGTCCAGTGATTGTACCGCGACTCAAAGCCAGGTAATGAAAAATGCTCATACATATAGTTTTGCATTCCAGCATCAGCTGCAAACTGGCGGATCATGAGCTGCATTTCTTTTACCATCATACTTTCAGCATCAGCGACCGGCACCACTTTACCTGATTTTATCAGTGCGTCCTGTCGTGTTCCCGGCGTTATACGATAAAGGTATGTTGTAAGGTGCTGAATACCAAGCTCATGAAGTACCTTAAAATCTTTTTCCCATTGTGAGACCGTGTGCTCAGGCATATTGTACATCATGTCGAGTGAAATATGGTTCACCCCTGTATCCTGAAGCATTTTAATCGTACTGATGGTTTGACGGGCTTTATGTGGTGCGCCCACCACTTTCAGTACTTCAGGCTGAAATGACTGCGCTCCCAAGGAAACCCGGTTTATTAATGAACTGGCAATAAATTTTGATTTTTCTATATCAAAATCTTTAGCATTACCTTCAAGCGTTATTTCACAATCTTCAGAGAGGTTAAATCCTTGCTCTAAGGTTGTAAGTATTTTGTCAAGGTGTTTAATTTCCAGTAATGAACCGGTTCCACCCCCTATATATACACCACGTAGCTTTGCTGTACTCCAACGCTTGGTTGACGCATGATTACGCAAATCGGTAATCAACGCATCCACATATCTATCCAGCGTTTCATGTGTTTTGTAACTGTTCATCGGAAGCAGTTCCATAAAATACGGGCATGCTTTACAACACACACGACAATATGGAATAGATATATACATGACAAAATCTGTGCCACTGGAATTCAGCGCTAAAGAGTCGACAAGATTATTTTTCATTTCTTGCCCAAACACATCATACATATCCGGAGGGTACAGAATAAAAGGCATATAGCAACGGTTTTTATACATCAGGTATCCTTGTAGGTAAATATCAATCCATTTTTACTCACGAGTGTTATGAATAAATGTTTTATTTGGATTGCACAATTTCCTTAATCTATTTATTCGATCTAAATCACATTTTTGCAGAGTGAAAATTAGGAGTTATTAGGGGGGGATTGGAATTATAATGGCGTTTATTTCTTTCTTTTTAACCCATCATAAAGAACTAACATGACAACATTAACTTTGACTTTTGGTAATCGTTTGATATTAATTGATTTTTAATAGGAGTCAATAAGGTGTTTTTGGGTGGTTCATCAATATAACTAATCGAATAGCATTTGATTAGTGGCCTGATAAAAAATGCAGAAAATTAATCAATAGAATTGGCTGCGGAATTCTTTATGATTATACCTAACTATCGAACACACAAGGAGAGCAGGGAACGGTGGTCATCGTGTTACGTTGATGATGTTCAGTAGGCGGCAGTATTCGCCGATTCTCGACCCTCATCATATAAGCAAACTTGGTTTCCATCAGCGACAACCATTCCGCTAATGTAACTTGTGGTACTGCTCAGCAGAGAGGATTACCGGTTGACCGTTACCGTCTAATCCCTGAACAGCACCAGCTTCCATATACCCTTCATATCCTGCCAAATCCGGGAGATAGGATGAGAAATAAACAGTAACTACAGGAAGAACATAAACGGAACAAAAACTTGGCCCTATGGAAACGAGACACTTACTGATTGACAGCCACCACAATGATATTTATAGATCGCCGAGCAACGGCGACTTGAAGTTTCTACAGCATGGCAGACTCTGACAGCTACAGTCCCAACTAGATATGCCGTATCCAAGATATGCCGTATCCAAGCCCTCTATAGGTATAGGAGATTGGGAACCTGTATAATGTCATTTATAAACAATAGCTTGGTACCATGACTATACTGCGAAAATACATAATATCAGCGCTGTTGCCGGAGAATTAAAAAATGCCAATAAATAATGAGATAATACTTGAGAATAAAATTATATGACAAGAACCCAGCGTCTTTTGAACTGATAAGAAACTGCGTTCTCGTCGCTATTCAGTGACTGCTATGTTTCTGTCACAGGAACTCAATGTGAGTGTCCGCAGTAATTATCGTGATATCGCTATACTGGGGCAACAAGGAGCTGAAATTGAAGAATGTGCTGGTATTGGGTATATCCTTAAGTCAGACTTCAATCTTTCGCCCCTGTTTTTTGAAAAAAATGAAGTTGAGGCTCTAGTTCTAGGTTTTAAATTGGGTTATACAAAACACAGATATGGAATTAAACATTGCAGCAAAAAGCATGATGAAAAAATCCATTTCATTTTACTAAGACACCTTGCAGATGAAATAGATAATAAATAACTAACTAACTAATTCATCTGGAAGTGATCATGTAAAAAGCAATTATCTCAGTGACATACGAAAAGGAATAGCTTGTCGAAATGGAGTAAGAATCATTTATACTGATAAAAATAATTCGATAACGTTAAGAGATATCTGGCCTATTGCTTTGTTTTTTGATTCATCACGGATGTTGGCAGGGTGGTGTGAATTGCGTCAGTCATTTCATGATTTTCGTCTGGATAGAATTAAAGAGCTCATTGTCTCTGATAGGTTAGGGGTCAGTTTGGATATCGAAAATTATTGTACGTTAAGGTTGTTTTTTGACCTTTCTACTTTAGCTGGCCTCAGCCGACGAAACTTACCGGAAGCCGGTATCCGGTTGCTTTTCCAGTTATAATCGTCTGTCAGGTTGATGTGTTCCCAGCCTAGCGGAGACAAATGCGACAACAATTGTTCGTTGATCTTCACCCCTTTACGCTTCAGGGCATCGACTGCTCTTTCCATATAGACGGTATTCCACAGGGATATGGCGGCTGTCAGGAGCGTCAGTCCACTGACGCGATAGCTCTGATTTTCCGATTTACGATCCCTTATTTCACTCAGGCGATGCAGGAATACCGCATGCGCCAGCGCGTTACGGGCTTCTCCCTTATTCAGACTCGCCTGTACCCGCCGACGCAGTGCAGGATCGCGAAACCAGTCGAGCATAAACAGGGTTCGCTCAATGCGGCCAATTTCTCTCAGTGCTTTGGCAAGTCCGTTTTGCTTGGGGTAGCTGGCTAACTTTTCAGCATCAGAGATGCTGTCACGGTTCCCTGCTTTATCAAGGTCGCCAGACGCAGCACTTCACGCCAGTGAATTTCGATCTCTTTCAGATTCAGGCTGGTCGTTGATATCAGTGACTGAAGCGCCGGGTACTGGTCCGCTTTCCCTTTGATAAACAGCTTTTATGGTGGAGAATACAGAAGGCTCAGCTTAGGAGTAAGTCAGTGTGCTGCACGCTATCTGTGCTGAGCCGGGGCTTAAGCCCCGACCCATATTCATCAACTGGCGTTTGTATCTGGGCCAGCTGCATCGTTTGCCGCGCGCTTGATAAGCTCAAGGACACCATCCTCACCGTATTCTTTCACTAAGCGCCTCATCTCTTTCTGCGCTTGGCTTTCCTTTTTACGGCAAGCACTATCATGACGTTCTTTGAACACTGCTTCCGGCTCTGCTTTCAACCTTTCTTGATCTTCTGGTGTAATGAAGAACAGAGATTGCTTTGTTCTATTACCTACATCTGACTCAGTTTCAACACGGCGGCTCGAAATTGGAAATGAGTATTCCTTTTCCAAAGCATGTATTACAGCAGAAGCTCGCTTCACGCCGTAATCCGCTGGGATTGTATAGCCAGAGGTTGTAATGGATTTGCTGTCCAGCAATGCAGCAAGCACACATGCTTGTGTACGGTTGAGCCTTTGGACTGCTTCTAAAGCGGATGGATGACCTTCGAAGAAGGAAGCTAACTTGATGCGGGCTTGCTCGGGTGCGTAATCGTCAGTTACTTTACGCTGATTAAAATGTTCTGTTGTCATAAGGAGTTACTCCAATCTTGACGGATTAACCCAGAACAGAGGTGCGATCAACGTCAGCTATAACGCAAAATTTTCTGGAAATCCGCGCCGAATAGCCGTAATCTTTCGCCACGGCTTAACCAGATCCGCAAAATTTGGTTGAGCCGCTTCAGTCTCTAAAACTGGAGAAGGAGCAGCTATCGGGCGGGCCTGAGAAACCTATTTGCCTGATAGCTGCTTTTTTGTTTCTGCGATCCATGATCATCAGAAAATCAATTCTATCACGTCCCGCTGCGTTGCATAGCCCTATATTTGTACAATCTGGTAAAAAATCGATTTTAAGAGCCTCTGTGGCCACGCTGTGCGTTTATCTTATAAAAGATAGTTTATAGGCAGCTTAACGCCTGCAACTCAATACAACTCGATACAACGCGATCTATACGCATTCATTATTCCTGACTGAATCCATCTTATCTCTCTGCCGAGGGATCGGATTCGTTTGGCTTTTTGGAGGCAACCTGAAAAAGAAAAATCGAAGAGCTACTGACAAAATACGGCATAAGTAGCACGCCAAACCGTATCTGGATTATTGCTCAACTAATGCAGACGCCAGATCTACAGACCGATTCAGTAACCAAACTGCCCCCTGCATCACGACAGGAAACAGGCAAAAAAACGCCTGGCGGTCGTTTATTCAACCTGGTTATGAGCTTCATTGAACGTAACCATTTTCATATCTGTGTGATTCCTGGAAACTGTTTAATCGCTGTAGCTGGCAGGCCGCGGTTGAGAATAGTGCTTCCCTGCCCCATCGGTTACACGGATGATCAGACAGGGGGGCAAATAATAATTAGTGGCGAATCTGCGCCAGGTCCTCTTCAGACAGACCAGTCATTTTCATGACGGTATTACGGTCAATGCCGTTCTGCAGCATAGTGCGGGCAACTTCCAGCTTGCCTTCCAGTTTGCCTTCCAGTTTGCCTTCTTTGCGCCCTTCCTGCCTGCCTAGCTGGATACCCTTCTGGATGCCCTTCTGTTCAAGCTGTTGTGCGATGGTCATGAGTGCGTCTCCGTGTTGCGGCACACGCTGTGCCAGTTCGCGTACAAAGGCTTCGGCGTCGGATGTTTCGCCTGCCTGCATTATATAGTGTACCAGTGATATTACCTGCGATGAAGACAGAGATCCGGTCAGTAAAATGGGCACAAGCCGGTCAATTAGTTCTGTCAGGTCCCGCTGATAAATATGTTTCTGAAGCAGTGTCAGCGCCGCCATACTGCGATGGCCAGCTATTTCATCATCCGGAATGACTGTAACGTCAACCAGCGGGAAAGCGCTGCTGTAGAGTTTGCCTGCCAGCGCCGGATCGTCAAACTCATCCAGCCAGCGGGTAGAGTACGGATACGGGCTGCGCTTACCTGTATAGAACAATACCGGTATCACCAGTGGCAGTGTTTTATGCCCTGCCTCCAGGTGGCGCTGCATGGCGGCCACCGCATAGCGTATCAGGCGGAAAGCCATATGTTTGTCCGGCGTTGACTGGTGCTCGATCAGCACATAAATATAACCGTCACCGGCTGTGGTTTTCAGACTGTAGAGGACGTCGCTGAAATACTGGCGGAGATCATCCTCAACGAACGATCCTGATTCCAGTTTCAGCGTGCTGAGATCGCAAACTTCACGCAACTCTGCGGGCAGGTGTATTTCCATGAAGTCCCGTGCAATATCCGGTTGCGTCAGGAACTGCCTGAACGTGGCATCATGTGGAGTGGGTGTGCTGTTTTTCTTCTTCATCAGCCTTGACTCTGAAAAATGCCCCAGAGAGGTTTGGTCCCCTTCCTGAATCTTCTTTACTCATCATCGGTTACTGCCTTAACAACTTTCTTCCCTCTCTCAGATATTCTAAAGCCTCTTCTCTCCTTCCTTCTGCGGCAGCTGTATATAATGCGGTTTCGTGCGCACGAAATTAACTGTTCACAAATTCATCCAGTAAATTTTTTGGCGTCAAGGGATAAACTTGAAGAATGTAGCTGAAAGCCGCTTTAGCAGCACTGTCTACATCATTGTAAAAGGTTGGTTCTGTATCAAGATCTGAACCTGATTTAACGACTCCGGGAAATTGGCTGTATTCTTCGCCAAACTCTTGTTGAATGAACCATCGCCCATCACTACATTCCACTATCATTAGAGCTGATTCTGGATAATTATTTTCCGTATCCAAGAAATCAAAATGATGATGTTCGACAGTCATATACTTTTCATGAGTGTTCATTGAGGTGGTTCCTGTCGTTCATCTTGATTCTGCTTATCCACTTTCCGATTGTAATTATTATTAGTGGCGGATCTGCGCCAGGTCCTCTTCAGACAGACCGGTCATTTTAATGACGGTATTACGGTTAATGCCGTTCTGCAGCATAGTGCGGGCAACTTCCAGCTTGCCTTCCAGTTTGCCTTCTTTGCGCCCTTCCCGCCTGCCTAGCTGGATACCCTTCTGGATGCCCTTCTGTTCAAGCTGTTGTGCGATGGTCATGAGTGCGTCTCCGTGTTGCGGCACACGCTGTGCCAGTTCGCGTACAAAGGCTTCGGCATCGGATGTTTTGCCTGCCTGCATTAATCACCAGTGGCAGTGTTTTATACCCCGCCTCAAGGTGGCGCTGCATGATATGCCAGTTGGCCGCGTCACTTGTCGTACTTCCGGGCTAACGCTGTTTTGATTTCCTGCAGTTGTTCATTCAGTTTGTCGATTTTTGCATGAAGATGTTTTATCTCTTCAATAAAGTCACTCCCTGACTTTGTATCCGTTGGTTTTCTCCTGGGATTCTCTCCGGTTTTTTTTCTCAAACGATACAGGCGCGCCCGCTCTGCATCAGACATGCGGTTTTCACTTTTGGGCCTTCCACGTTTCCGTTTAGTCTCGTTTTCTGTCTGTTCTGTATGGGACATAGTACCTTCCTTTGATTGGCCCGAATTATAGGTGATGCATCACATATAATCACTGATATTACAGGAAGTAAGTTTTATCCGTACAGTTCAAAAGGTTATGCCTTCACGGTCTTTTCCGGGAAGGGGGGAATGTTATCAGCTGCATTTGGTTGACAGGCATTCCAGCACCACCAGTTACCTTCTCCATACTCTTTACGATAGTGAGCCAGTTTTATTTCCTTCCTGTTGAGATATTCATCTGTTTCCATCCCAAAAACTTCGAGAGGAACAGCTTCCCTGCCCGGAACGTCATTCAGTATGAAATCAGGGAAAACTTCAGACAAACCGTCATAGCGTAACGGTTTGATAAAAGAGCGCTTTTCCTTCCAGAGTTTCTCTTCTATCAGTTCTTCATACGAAGAGTCATACGGTATGAAACGAGGACTAACTGTCATTAATGCCACATCAATTACTTTACTGGACACATTAGGCACATTCTTCCCGTTAACTCTGCTGAACGTCCTTTCAGGTACATCTGATTCAGCAATCAGTATTACTTTCTTTCCCTTTCGCCAGGCTTTAAGTTCCCTGTGAAAGCTCGTCTTAAGCCTGTAGAGTACGTCAGACGTTAATAACAGGTTTGGAAAGCCACCAAAGTAGGCCAGCGGAAGTGTGGTGTTTAACCGCTCTTCTGCATTCTCAGAGTAAGTGGCCAGCGATGAAATGATTACAAGACGTTTTTTATTTTTGATCGCTTCATCAACAGTAGTGCGATTGGTAACTACCTTTTTGGAGCTCGTTGTAGTCATGGTAAGTAACACATCACTCAGCGCAGTACGTCCGGCAATGATTTCGCCAGCAGTAACATTCAGACGCCAGGCAACATATGAATAATCACGAGCCTTTTTACTTTCATAGTAAGGATGCCATGTATTCAGTTTTGACTGTTCCCAGAGGAAATGTAACAAACCTAAAAGACGCATTGAAGGATGACGCCTGGAAGGGCCTTTCTTACCTTTATCTGCCTGCTGGATTTGGTCCTTCTTTTGAACATCGCGTTGTTGCAGGCCAGTGTTTAGCTTAATTCTGAATTTGCCATCAGGCAGAACTTTAACAACGTCATCGCTGTAAATCTTACTGTGGTCTTCATCAGACCATACGGAATAGAACTTACAATCAGGTGCATGCTCATTACCCGTATACTGCCAGAGAGCCAGCCAGTAGTTGTCCGTCTTTTCGGAATAACAGGCTTTCAGACGACGTTGTGTCCTGGTTGCATCAAATTCCCGGCACAGGCAGGTTATTACTGTGGTAGCTTTGTTTTTTCGGGCATAACAGATATACGAACGCCATTTTTCAGGGTCTTTCGTTCGCAATTGAGGATCACAGTCCACTTCACCTTTCCGTCCAGTAAATCTGACAGAATATATCTTTTTACCTCCCATTCATTATCTCCTTATAGAACTATTGAAGAACTAAATCAGGAATATTACATGCTGATACCACGGAGATCGATAATCCGTTCATTGATAATGACTAACTGGCCAGAACATCGGATACAGTCTATTTAACTATCATCAGGTTTTATGAAGCAGTAAGCTTTTGTTAAAACGGTTCAGCTGTGGATATCATTCGATACTTTAAAATTTTCTGCCCATTTCATGTCAAGACGTCCTGAACTTACTATTTTGGTAGCTATAGCGTAAGGTGTACGGCCCAGCTTGCCCGCCAGCCATTCAATCTGATGGGTAATTTCATCATTCGGAATGCTCTCAGTTAAATCAAACAGAAACGACTCATCTTCTTCTGACCACCGCTTTCCGGCATTAGGATATAATGGATCAATTTTATTTTCCGTCTTAGTTTCACGCTCCTTAAGCATCCCTATTATCGCTACAGATTTTACGAGAATGGAGCGTTCAGTACGTTTAAGCTTATTATCATTGCAAATTAGCGAATTTAGCGTGTTCAGTATCTCATCGAACTGCTTTGAATTTAGAACCTTCTTGCTCATGCCTGAATCCTTATCTTTATAGATGTGTCTGACCACAATGATGTTTTAGATATTCTGCACGGGTTAGACCATAAAATGCTTTAATACAGATACTCTGCAAAGCTACCGCAAGCCACCAGGTTGATACTGGCCCGGCACGCTAACACTCAGCCAGCGCGGCAAGAGTGATTAAAATAATCTGCTGCAGAGGTGACGGATAATGTGGCGTCAGAGACGGCTATTCGTTTACTTTTTAAAGCGATACGATTTATTCACTCTGTAAAAATGATATCACACATCATTAAGCAGTTTATGAGAGTTCATTACTATGTTTTCAAAAAATGTTTTCTGGTTGGTTTATCGGTGTGCAGGACAAAATACAAGGAAGATTTGAGCAGCTAAACAATGGCTGACAATGCTGACTGTAAGGATCTTTGTAGAGTTAAAGATAAGATATGAGAAGGCTGTTATGGGTTTTCGTTTAATAAAACCTGTATCACCGGGCTGGCAATACAGGCAACCTAAAAAAACACCTTACATCAAAGCTAACTACAGTATTCCAGTACCAGAATAATAATAGCCACTATTGGATGAATTAGTTTAAACAAAAACAATAACTTATTAATCACGGTATTGTCTCACATAAAAAGCAATTTTTTTTGCGCGAGTGCTCCTGAGTTTCCCTTCGCGCCTGGTGAGACACTGACCTACAGACGTCACACCTGAATTGCCAGGACAGAGCGGCATACCAGACCCCTCTGGTATACCTGGGATAAGTGTTCAAAGCTAAATAAAATTCAGTCCGATACCATGCATTTACCTCCTTTTTATTTATTGTGACACAAATCATTCTTGATACCCGCCCGGGCGCACGCTATTCTTGATAGCACCTACAGACGTCACCCCTGATTCAGGTTGATGTCAGGACAGGCAAATACCCAAATTTGTACTATCCATAAACCCGCTTCGGCGGGTTTTTTTTTTGCTTATTGAAACTGTTCTGAGTAGTTCATTTAAATGGATTATGACATCTTTCCGTACTGACATATCACCCATTTTAGTATTATCTCAATTTCATAACAAGAGGAGCAAGTTCGTCATAATAACTTAAACAGATACATCTTGCCTAACTTCATGTATTGAACTGAGTTATTCCTCAAGACCCGAAGAAGAAAGACTGGAAAGACAAACAATAAGCGGTTAATAGTACAGTGATAATGACCTTATAACATTTCTGTTATTACGGTCTTATATGCTCCTTCGCGATCGGCATGTTGCCGGGTTTAAAAAATTTTTTTCTGACTCATGAGTGAGCAGTAAACCAGTGGCTTAATTAAAAAATGGAAAAAAATTTTTTTAAACTGAATGTGTGGTTCCTGAATGTTATTAATCTTAACACTTTTAACTTTTATTTAATAACCAAGTGGTTGTAAAATATAAGATGCTTTTTAAAAAAATTTACGGCAAACTATATTCGATATTAATGAGGAAACTGAAAATGTAAGCTATATATGGCCAGCTATGTTTTAAATGGAAAACTGATAAACATATTTGAACTTGCAAAGTTACACAGGGTAACTCCTTATTATATTTCTAAAACGCTACGGGCTAAAAATATTCAGGATGGTAATGATGTAACCGGAGTAACGTTCACA